>CAMCFL010000367.1 GCA_945873715.1 Akkermansia muciniphila | reverse complement strand
AATGTCGTCCGTCACGCCACCGCCCTCCGCGAGGCGGGGGTCGATCACCTGATGCTGGGCTGGACGCTGGGCGGCCATCCTTCGCCCAACATCGAGTCGGTGGACGAGGTGGCGCGGGGAGGCGACCTCGAATCCCTGGCGGTGCGGCGTCACGGGGCCCGGCTTGCGCCGTGGGTGGTCGAATTCTGGAAGCAGTGCAGTGCGGCGTTCCGCGAATTCCCCTACAGCGGTGGCACCGTTTACAGCGCTCCGCTGCAGATGGGGCCAGCGAATCCCTTCTGGCCGGTTCCCACCGGATACAAGGCGGCGATGGTGGGCATTCCCTACGACGATCTCGCGGCGTGGCGCTCGATCTACCCGGCACCGGTGTTCATCGCGCAGTTGGAGAAGGTCGCGGCGGGATTCGAGGCGGCGCTGACCGCGCTCCGAGCCCAGGTAACGAACCCGTCGGACGGTCTTGCCGAAGAGATGCGTTTCGCCGAGGCGGCGGCGATCCACTTTGCCAGCGTCGCGAACCAGAGCCGATTCGTCCTGGCCCGGACCTCGGACGATGCCGCGGCGAAGATCCGCCTCGCCCAAACGGAGATCCAGTTGGCCGTCCGGCTTCATGCCCTGCAGAGCCGGGATGCGCGGATCGGCTTCGAAGCGTCGAACCAGTATTTCTACACCCCGCTCGACCTGGTCGAGAAGGTGATCAACTGCCGGTGGATCGCGGCGGCGAAGGAGGATTAGACCGGGGTGTTATCCGCAGATGGCGCAGATAGGGAGGCGCGGGGTGGGAAGAACGGGCGGGCCGCCCATTCCCCCGGGACTCAGCGCGTATCGGCTGTCCGCCGCCTGAGGGCAGGCGGCCTACAATCGGTGCGGGGCGTGAACTGGGGTCTGGGCACCGGGCTCTGGGAACCGGGAACTGGCATGTGGGAACTGGCAACTGGCTTCTCTTCCCTACGATTCGGGCGAGAGCGACGAGGCGACATCCACGCCGTACGCCTTGAACGCGGGGACGGTCCCGGCCAGTGCGGCCAACCCGATGAGCGACGCCGGTGCCCACAGCCAGACCCAGCTGGGTTGAAACGGTTCGATGACCACGCCCGTCTGGGAACGCACCAGCACCGCGGCTCCGTAGAGCAGGGCGAAGTGGACCAGGAATCCGCAGGCCGCCCCGATCGTGGCGATGGCCGACGCCTCCGCGACGATGGAGGTGAAGATGATGCGACGTCGGGCACCGAGGGCGCGCAGGATGGCCAGGTCGCGCCGGCGGGCGCTCATGGAGTTGTAGATGGAGGCAAGCACCGAGGCGGCGGCGACCAGGGCCACCAGCCACGCCACCAGGGTGAGGACGCTGTCGAACCATCCGATCTTGTCGAAGAGTTGCGCCATCACCGTGCCGATCGGCCAGGCGAAGGTCAGCTTGTCGCCCTGCTTGTTGTAGAGTTGATCGAGGCGGAATCCCGCCGCCGGATCCCGCAGCTTGACCAGAGCGGCACTCACATCCTGCGCCGTGGCCGGATCGTGGCCGGTCATGTTCTGGATGCCGGCAATCGGGATCCACACCACCCGATCAGCGGGGGTGTTGGACGGTTCCAGGACCCCGACGACGACGTACACCTCGTCATGCTGGACGTTGTCCTGGGTGTTCGAGGCGTAGTTCAGACCGTGGTAGGGCTTGAACTCGGTTCCCACCTTGAAGCCGAGCTTTTCCGCCGCGAAAGCCCCGATCAACGCCTCGCGGTATCCGTCCTCGAACAGGCGTCCGTCCCGGACTCGGAACCTGCGGCCTTCGGCGAACTCGTGGTCGGTGAAGTGGTTGGTGGAGGTGCCGACGATCCGGAAACCCTGGTAATTGTCACCCATCGCCAGCGGCACGACGGCCTTGACCGCCGGCGATGCGGCCAACGCGGCCAGATCGGCGGGGCGGATGTTTCCCGGCGAGGCTTCCAGGTGGAACACGGCGTTGAGGACCAACTGAAGTTTTGAACTCCGCGCTCCGAGTACCGCATCCCAGCCGCCGTCCATCCGTTCGAACGTCTGTCGGGCCTGAGTCTTCAGGGACCACACGGTCATCAGCAGTCCGCCCGCCAGCGACAGGGAGAGGGCGGTGACGATGGTGGAGAGCAGATGCTGGCGCAGGCTGCGCCGGACGAGCAGGGGAAGGGTCATGCGCGGAGGGGTAGGGAGCGGGCAGCCCGATTGATGTCGGCCAGGGAAGGCACCTGATCGAACGCCTTGAGGATGTCGCGATCGTGGGAGACGAGCAGCAGTGCGGATCCGTTCTCGGCACAGGATTCGCGGATCAAGGCCAGGGATTCCTTCGCATTGGCCGGGTCGAGATTGCCGGTGGGTTCATCGGCCAGGACGAGCTTCGGCCTTCCTGCCATGGCCCGGGCGACGGCGACGCGCTGCTGTTGGCCGGTGGAGAGTTGCCGCGGGAAATGATGCAGGCGATCGGCCAACCCGACCCGTCGCAGGAGGGCCTCGGCGCGGCTTCGGTCGATCCCGCTGCCGAAGCTCATCCCGAGGAGCACGTTCTCCAGGCAGGTGAATCCCTGGAGCAGATTGAAGGATTGGAAGATGTACCCGATCGCCGTCGCGCGAAGCCGGTCCCGGTGATGCTCGTCCATCCCCACCAATTCCTGTCCATCGATCCGGATGCTGCCCGAGTCCGGAGTCAGGATGCCGGCGATCAAGTGGAGGAAGGTGGTCTTGCCGGAGCCGCTGGGGCCGGCAAGTGCGACGGCCTGGCCCGCCGCCAATGAGAACTCCGGAATATCGATCACCGCCTGACGCTGACCGTCCGGTGACCGGTACCCCTTCTGGAGCGCACGGATTTCGAGCAGGGACATGTTCCAGGCAGGCTATGGGAAACCAGGGTCCCGTGGAAGCAGCGTCCCGGGCCCAACCAATCTGGGGTTTCCAACGCCCCCCTGGCGATTCAGTCTGTGGCATGGCGAAGAGGGCTGAAGCGCATGTCCAGTATCACAAGGACGGCACCGTGTGGGCACGGGGCAAGGTGGTGGAGGGCATTCCAATGGGGTATTGGGAATGGTTCCGGAAGGACGGCACCAAGCTGCGCTCGGGGACTTTCGAGGCCGGCCATCAGGTCGGCGAGTGGACCACTTACGACAAGACCGGTGCGGTTTACAAGGTGACGACCATCAAACCGAAGGCCGCGCTGTAGCGGTTTCGCAAGGATTTCTATCGAGAGGATCCGAAGTCCTTGGCACGATTGCGGCAGTCACCCTGATTGTTGAACACCGGTCATGCCATGAACGCCGCCATTGCCCCCATTCCAGGACTTCGTCGTCTTCCGAAATCCCTCACCTCACGCTGGACGGCCCTGATGCTGCCGGTGATTGCCGGCCTGTTGATCGCCGGTTGCAAGCCGGCCGCGGCCCCGACCGGCGGTGGCGCTGCCACGGCCGGTGGCAAGAAGAAGGTCGCCTTCGTCAGCAATGGCGTTGCCTCGTTCTGGACCATTGCGGCGGCAGGCGTGAAGGCGGCGGGCGAGAAGGTCGGAGTCGACACGGAAACACTCATGCCGGTGGAAGGCATCAGCGATCAGAAGCGGATCATCGAGGACCTGCTGACCCGCGGCATTGACGGGATCGCGGTGAGCCCGATCGATCCGGTCAATCAGACCGAGTTACTCAATCGTGCGGCGAAGCGGACGAAGCTGCTGACCCATGATTCCGATGCCCCGGACAGCGATCGGGCCGTGTACATCGGGATGGACAACTATCAGGCCGGGCGGCTCTGCGGCGATCTGGTTCGCGAAGCCCTGCCGAAGGGCGGCACGATCATGCTCTTCATCGGGCGCCTGGAGCAGGACAACGCCAAGCGTCGGCGGCAGGGGGTGATCGACGCGATCCTTGGGCGGCCTTCGAACCCGGGGAACTTTGATCCTCCTTCGAACGTGGTCGAAGGGAATGGCTACAAGATCCTGGGAACATTGACGGACCAGTTTGACCGGGCGAAGGGCAAGGCGAATGCCGAGGATGCGCTGGCGAAGTACCCGGACCTGGGCTGCATGGTGGGGTTGTTCGCCTACAATCCGCCGCTGATGCTGGAGGCGTTGGCGCAGGCGAAGAAGTTGGGCGCGGTCAAGGTGGTGGCCTTCGACGAGGACGACGCGACGCTGGAAGGAATCCAGAAGGGAACGGTGCATGGAACCGTGGTGCAGAATCCCTACATGTACGGATACAGGTCGGTGGAGATCCTCGCGGCCCTGGCGAAGGGCGACCAGAGCGTGATCCCGGCCGGCAAGTTCATCGACATCCCGGCGCGCCAGATCCGCAAGGGCGAGGTCGACGCATTCTGGGCCGATCTGAAGGCCAAGACCGGCGCGAAGTAGGGAA
>CAMCFL010000366.1 GCA_945873715.1 Akkermansia muciniphila | reverse complement strand
GAACGCCTGGTTCAAGGTTCGCCCCCGCATGTAGGCCAGCGGGGCGATCTCGATCACGCCCTTCTCCATGTTCCGTTGGATCTCTTCGGCCACCATCATGTCGTGGAGCGCGTCGTGCAGCGGACGCAGGTAGGGGTCGAGCTTCTGGTACAGGTCGCCGGGGAGGAATCCCAGGGCTTCCCCCGCCTCGACTGCCGGCCGGGTCAGGATGATCCGGTTGACCTTGCCCTCCTTGAGGGCGTTCACCGCCAGCGCCATGGCGAGGTACGTCTTGCCGGTGCCCGCCGGTCCGACCCCGAAGGTGGCGTCGTGATCCCGGATGGCCTCGACGTAGCGGCGTTGTCCGAGGGTCTTGGGATAGACCGGGGCCTTCTTGGTCGAGGTGGCCAGCTTCTGGTCGAACAGGCTTTGCAGTGCTTCCTGCCCGTCGTTCTTCACCACATGCAGGGCATGGGAAAAATCCCGCGAGCGGACGGTGTTCCCCGCCTTGATGTGCTCTGAAAGGACATCAAACAACTGCTTGGCATTGGCCACCGCAGTGGCGTCGCCCTCCAGTCGGATCATGCCGTCCCGGACGGTGGTCTTGATGCCAAGCTCCTGCTCCAGGGAGCGGAGGTTCCGTTCGTCGCCCCCGAAAACCTGTTGGGCGGCCCTGGCGCTCTCGAAATGGAGCGTTTCCGTCGTCATGCGTGACGCGGATCAAACAGCAATTCCGCCGGTGGGCAACCGGGATCTCCGGCTTCGGAGGAGAATTCTGAATTCCTCCGTCCGTCCCCCCATCCTGGGACCGCGGGCGTCCCCGCCCGCTTCTTCCCGTTGCCTGCTCCGAGCGATCGGGGAAGGCCGCCGGTCCACCGGGATTGGGTTGGAGGGGGGGAGGGGATTCACCGCCGAGAACGCGGGGACCGCAGGGTTCCGCAGAATGAGTTTGGTCTGCGCTGCGATGACTCCGCGTCCATCCGCGCGATCCGCGGTAAAAACTTCCTCCTCTTAAATCTCCAGAGATGGAGTCAGACGAACGGATCCCGTACGCCGTCGCCGTTGTCCTTTCCGCCATGCTGACTTGGGTCGGAGCCACGGAACCGTTTCTAACCTGGTGGAGGGACTGATCCATGCGCGTCCAAACCTCCATCGTCCTCGATAAACCTCCAGCGGAGGTTTGGCCGCTGCTTTGTTCCTCCCGCATGGACCCGCGCATCCCCTGCGTCTTTCGGCTTGGGATTCCAAAGCCCGTCGAATGTCGGTTGCCCGACGGAGCCGGAGGGGTGGGGGCACGTCGCCAGTGCGTGTCCGACCGTGGGGTGGTTCACCAGCGGATCACCCACCGGGAGCAGGAGCGGGTCCTGCGTTTTCAATCTCAAACCCGGTCGTTGACGACCTGCACAAAGTCCATAGGTTGGCCGACGTGCTGACGCTCGACCACAGTCCCGTCCATTCTGATCCTGGGCTGATGGGGGGCACACTCGTATTCCGCGGCACGCGAGTGCCTGCCCAAACGCTCCTCGATTACCTCGACGACCGCTACTCGCTCGACGAGTTCCTCGACATGTTCCCGTCCGTGCAGCGCAACGATGCCGTGGAGTTTCTACGGCTGGCACGCGGCAGTTCCCATGACGATCATCCTGGACGAGAACCTGCCCAGGCCGCTTAGCCGCATATTCACCGCGCACCGTGTTACCACGGTTCAGGAGCAGGGACTTGCCGGCACGGTGAACGGAGAGTTGCTCGCGCAGTTGGAGGGGTCGTTTGACGTCTTCATCACCGCCGACTAGAACTTGCGCTACCAGCAGAACCTGTCCGGACGTTCCCTTTCGATCATCGAGTTGCCAACGAACCGGCTGCCCCTGCTTCGGCCACTCTTCCCGAGGATTGCGGCCGCAGTCGAAACCATCGCGCCGGCGGCCTACGTTCAGATCCGTTTCTGAATCGGGACCGAGAGCCCGCACGCCACCTGCCTGGATCCGGCAAGGAAGCTTCCCGTCGCCCCGCTGACTGCAGCGCTGCTCCTGCGATCTTGCCCGAAACGCACAGGCACGTACCTTCGCGGCCGTGTTGGGTCTGAGCGATCGCCATTGGTTCCTGGGCGCCGTGCTGTTGTACGGCGTGGCGACGCTTTTCGGGGTGTTGGTCTGGAAGCACGGCTTTCGACGGGATGACCGGGCCCTCTACGGGATGCTGTGGGCCGGTTTCGCCCTCCACACGCTCGCACTGGTGGCCCGGGGAGTGAGTCTTTCCCGTTGTCCGATCCGCAATCTTTACGAGGCGACGACCTTCCTGCTCTGGGCGCTGGCGGCTGCCTATCTGGTGGTCGGATTGGTGCAGCGGGTGCGATACCTTGGAGTTTTCGTGGCACCTTTGCTCCTGGCGGTGGGGGTGTTCGCGTTGATGCCGGCGCTGGACTCGCCGGAGGCGGGTTCCCGGTTGGTTCCCGGTTGGAAGAGCCTGCACGCGACGTTCATCCTGCTGGCCTACGGTGCCTTTGGCCTGGGGGCGCTGGCCGGCGGCATGTACCTGATGGAGGCCAACAACCTGAAGAATCACAAGGCCATGGCGATGGCCTCCCTGCTGCCGCCCATCACCCGGGTCGAGGCTGTTACCGGCGGAAGCCTGTTGGCCGGGGTGGGACTCCTGACGGCCGGATTGATCACCGGGGTGTTCTATCTCAAGGCGGCTCGGGGAAGTTATCTCAGTGCGGATCCGTTCGTCCTGTACTCGGCGTTGACCTGGCTGTTGTACATGGGATTGCTGGTCGCCCGGTGGCGCTTCGACCAGCGGGGACGTCGCCTGGCGGTGGGGGCCGTGGCCGGGTTCGCCTTCGTCCTGCTGACCTTCTGGGGCATTTACCTCCTCTCGGGATTGCATCGTGCCTCCGTCCCGCCGAGCGCGGCCGGGGTTTCGGGGGTCTCCGTTCACCTCGTGTTGCGCTGACATGCCCCTCATCGTTGTCGGGCTCAATCATCGGACGGCGCCGGTCGAAGTGCGGGAGAACTTTGCCTACGCCGAACACTCGGTCCCGGTAGCATTGGAATCGTTGAAGGCCAGTGGGGCGGCGCGGGAGGCCGTGCTGGTCTCCACGTGCAATCGGGTAGAACTCTACGCCGCGACCGAAGGGGACGCCCGGACGGCGGCCCGGCGTGTGCGCGAGTTCCTCGCGCAGGATCGGCGGTTCACCGGGGACGTCGAGGCGGTGACCTACACCCATCTGGAAGCGGCCGCGTTGGAGCATCTGTTCCGGGTGGCGGGCGGGTTGGATTCGTTGGTGCTGGGGGAAACCGAGATCCTGGGGCAACTGAAGAAGTCCTACGATGCAGCGCTTCGGGGCGGCCACACTGGCAAGATGTTGAACCAGGCTTTCCAGAAGGCCTTCAGCGTGGGCAAGCAACTGCGCTCCGAAACCCAGATCCAGCGGGGAAACACCTCCGTTGCGTCCGTCGGGGTCGAGTTGGCCGAGAAGATCTTCGACGACCTGAAGCATCGCGAGGTGATCATCCTCGGGGCCGGTGACACTGGCGAGAAGACCGCACGCGCCCTGCTCAGCCGCGGTGCGCGCAGTCTGATGGTGTCGAACCGGTCCTTCGACCGGGCGGCTGCGCTGGCCGAGGAACTCGGCGGTCGCGCCATCCACTTCGACGAGTGGGAACGCGAGTTCCACCGGGTGGACATCGTGGTGTCCAGCACCAGCGCGCCGCACTACGTCCTGGATCGACCTCGGTTGGAACGTCTGTTGGCGGGGCGCCCGGCCCGTCCGCTGTTGCTGATCGACCTGGCTGTCCCGCGCGACATCGATCCGGAGGTGGAGAAGCTCGACGATGTGTTCCTCTACAACGTCGATCACCTCCAGACGGTTGCCGACCAGTACACCCGGTTGCGACGCGACGAAATCGCCCGCTGCGAGGAGATCATCCGCGCTCGGGTGGCGTCCTGGATGGGCGGGGAAGCCCGGGGCGGCGCAGGCCTGAACTCGATCCTGTCGGTGCCTCCCGTCTGATTCCGGTTGAGCGCGTGGCCGGCAGCGGATTCATCCCCTCTCTTTTCGTGAACCCAAATCGAACCATGGTGATTGCCACGCGCGGCTCGGCGCTGGCGCTGGCGCAGGCGAACACGTTGCTGGAATCGGCGCGAATGCGTTTTCCCGGCCAACCCTTCGAGCTGAAGATCGTCCGCACGACCGGGGACAAGATGCAGAGCGCGTCCCTGGCCAATGCCGATGGATCGCTGCCCAAGGGGCTGTTCACCAAGGAACTCGAGGTGGAACTCGAATCCGGTGGAGCCGACCTGGCGGTCCACAGCCTCAAGGACCTTCCCACCGAACTTCCCGAGGGTCTGGAGCTGGCCGCGACGCTCCCGCGGGCGGATGTGCG
>CAMCFL010000365.1 GCA_945873715.1 Akkermansia muciniphila | reverse complement strand
CAAGGGGGTGCTCACCCTGGGCGTGGACGCCTTCGCGGTGCACGTGGATGGAACCCTGCACGGGGTGCTTGGATTCCATCCCAGCGGCAACCTGATCACGCTGGCGGATTGCCAGGCGGCAAACGGCCCGTTGGATCCGCCGTTTGACTCGCGCCTCAAGATGCCGGGCCAGTTCAAGCTCAAGGGTCCCAAGCAGGAGAAGTACAATGTCACCCCCGTCTCCGATGCGTATCTGAGCAACTGGGACTACCGGGGCCAGAACGGCCGCGGCGTGGGCTTCCTCAATTTTGCTGCGAAACTGGACGTCCCCTTCTTTGAGGACCTCAAGGTCCACGTCCACACCAGTGCCAACCGCGAGCAGGCCAATGCCCCGATCTATATGATGGGCGGATGGCCGACCAAGGGCTATCAGGTCGCCGGCAAGGACTTCTTCAACGACAAGACCTTTGACGCCGACAACAAGGGCTTCCCGGGCGACGTCAACCTCATCGAGTACGAGGACGGCAGGGAGTCGCTCGGCGACAAGTATCATGTCCGGGCGATGCGCAACTGGCTGGACATCGTGCAACTGGATGCGCCGCTCAAGTGGTCGTCGTCGGGACGCGCGTTCCGCGGGTATGAGCAGGTGAAGACGGATCTGGTGGTGATTTCGGCCGAGTACGAGCCGAAGTACCTGAGCGCGATGAACGCGGAGTTGACCTTCGGCATCCAGTACGAGGGCATGCCGCAGATCAACCTGGCCAACCTGGCGTTCGATCAGTTGGGCGGGTTGCAGGATGCCTTCCAGGGCGTCGTGCAGGCGGAGGTGATCGACAAGGGGTTCAACGCCCTGAACTCGCTCCTGGAGGCGGGCATCCAGCAGGTGATGGAACCGGTGCTGAACGAGTTGCTGGAGCAGCCGATCAACGCGTTGTTTGCTGAACTTTCCAGCAAGTACGACCCGGTCCAGAAGCAGTTCACCGTACCGCTGGCCCAGGTCCAGAACATCGTCCGTCAGTACTGCGGGGTGGTGGCCGGTGCGCCGACCAGTTTCCGCAATGTCCTCGAGACGGGTCTGCTGGGTGAGATCACCAATCCCAATGGGATCGTCGGACAGATCGATGGACGCCTCGCGGATGCCGAGGGTGCGCTGTTGCAGATCGAGAACCTCTTGGCGGAAGCGGGTGACGGCAACCGCCAGTTGGTGACCACGCTGCTCAAGCAATTGGTAACCACGTTGGTCTCGCAGGCGACCGACTCGCCCATTGCGCAATCGCTGGCGGGGATGGCGGCGGACATTGCGGGTGGCGCGATTGATCCGCATCTGAACGAGTTCCTGAAGAAGGCCGACCCGACGCTGGACGAGATCCAGAGCGTGATTGCCAGCATCCGCGGAGTGTTTACCCAGATCCGTGGGGCGTTGGGCAACGGGCAGGAGTTCGTCAACGAGCTGCAGGCCAAGATGAACGAACTCGTAGCTGGCAACGAGGTTCTGATCGCCATGCAGAAGGCCTGTCAGGACGTTGAGAGCTACCTGGCCCAGTTCCAGGCGGGCATCGACAATCCCTTCACTCCGGCCAACGCCCAGGCCTTCAAGAATCACCTGCGGCAGAGGATCGGCGATCGATTGGGTGGATCGGCGGTTCCTGCGGCCATCACGAGCATCCTCAAGCAACGGCTCTATGATCTCGAGTCGGCCGTGCACGAGGCGGTGGACTCGGTCTTCCAGCAGGTCAACACCATCATCCGCGATACCCTCGGCCAGGCCCTGTCCGAGATCGACAACTCGATCAATGGCTTCCTCGGGCCGGTGTCCAACACGATGGGTGCCGGACGCATCAATGGGTATGCCCACATTGTCGGGGACTCGCTCAAGGAACTGCGTCTCGACATCTATGCGCAGTTCAAGGTGCCGACGGAAATGGAGTTCAACGCCTACGTTCAGATCCGCGAGCTCGACTCTGAAAGCGAGGAGAACGGCTGTATTGGACCGGGCGAGAAGGCGACCGAGGTCCGGGTGGGTGCGAAGGACGTGGACCTGAGCTTTGCCTCGACGGACCTGGTGGCGTCGGTGGAAGCCAAGTTCACGTTCCGGACCGAACCTTCGTTCACGATCATGGGGGTTGGGGCAGGGGTTGAACTGACCGGTGAACTGAGTTTTGCGACCTTCAAGATCACCTATCTGGGAGCCCAGATGGCCTTTGGATCGGAGGAGAACTACTTCAGCGGTGCCTGTGCGCTGGAGTTCAACAGCTACAAGGCCAAGGGCGGAATCTACTTTGGCCGTACCTGCACCCTGGATCCTTTCTTCTGGGACCAGGATGTGAAGGAAGTCATCGGCAAGCCGCCCTTCACCGGGGTGTACGCTTACGGTGAGGTCTGGATCCCGATCTCGGAGGCGTTGCTCGGAATTCCGGCGACCTGTCTCTTCGAGATCTCGGCCGGGGTTGGACTCGGGGCTGGTTTCTTCATCGAGGGCCCGACCTTCGTCGGCAAGATGCTGCTGGGTTGTTACGGTTCGGTCCTCTGCCTGGCCTCACTGGAGGGTGAACTCAAGCTGGTCGGCGTGAAGAACGCCGATGGCCTGCAACTGAAGGGCGGCGGTCGACTGGAAGGCTGCCTGGGACCCTGTCCCTTCTGCGTGTGCGCCGATGCGCAGGTGGATGTGACTTACAAGAATGGCGACTGGGACGTCAGCTATTGAGCCCCCCATGAATGCGACCTCCCCTTGCACCTTTTCCCGGAGATTTGAATCGATGAAAGCGTTCCTGAAGTTTCTCGGCCTGCTGCTGGCCATCGCGACCCAGGTCGTGACGGTGCAGGCACAGATCCTTGAAGATACCGTGTTCACCCTGGCCACGGTCACCCGTGATCAGACCAACCGCCACTGGGCCTACGTGGTCCTGCAACCGACCGAGCCGGGGCTGCTCGCGGAGCGCAAGCTGGCGGTGTACGTCAAGGCGGGCGACCCGACCTCGGTCACGCCGTTCGAGCGCCAGGCCATCCTGACCCTCCAGACCGATCCGGCGGCGATCGCCGCCCTGATTCAACGCGCTTCGAACCTCGGGGATGATCTCGAATCCCTGAATGGCCGGTTGTCCAACCTGTTTGCCGCCCTCATTCCCAGTGGAACGCCGACGCTGGCCGAACGACTGAGCATCGTGATCCGCGGTTCACTGGATAAGCCCCAGCATTATCAGAAGCTCGTCCAGCTTTCCCGCTTTCATCCGTCGGTCGCCCTCTGCCTCGGGTTCGGTCATGCGGAGCTGATCGGCGATGGGAAGCATACCTTCGAGGTGCGTGATTTCGATCTCGGTTCCAATGCGGATCGGGGCGTCCTCGGCCGGGTGACGGTCGAGGCGGGCAATCCGATCGTCCTGCCATCGCCCGGGCAACCCTTCGAGGTGAAGGATCCTTCGGGGAAGGGGCATCTGAACGTGAAGCTGCGCTGGCCGACCTCACCGGAGTTGCGTCGGCTCTCCCTCCTCTCCTACGGATTCAACGTCTATCGGGTGCCCAAGTTCGTCGCGGACGCCAATGCCGGTCTGTTCTATGCCGTAAACCCGGACCGGGTGCAGTTCCTCGCCCAGGTGAAGACCAACCCGGCCATCGGTCGGGTGACACAACTGCCGGTGCTCGCGAACCGCAACTTCGACGACTCCGCGCCCGCCAACGTCAATTCGGCCTATAATCCGACCAACAAGATCGCCTTCGTGGCCGATGATGGCGGGCTTTCCGGCGGCACCTACGTGTTCAAGGACGGACAGGCCTTTGTCTATTATGTCACCGCCCGGGACCTGCTCGGCCGTGATGGGTTCATCTCCCGGGGTGCCCTGGTGACGATCTGTGACCGCATGCCGACCGACGCGCCGCGGTTGCCGGTGGTCGAGAACCACTACCTGTTTGTCGGTGGCGCTCCCAAGCAACACCTCAAGGTCTCCTGGAAGCCGGTGATCTCCCCGGGTGAAGACACCGGCATCTCGGGCTATTATGTCTATCGCTGGACGGCTCCGTCGCAGATCCCCCAGAACGAAAGCCTGCCGGCGTTGCATCGGGTCAGTGCCTTGATTCCGCACGTCAATGGACAGTTGAACTACAGCTTCATCGATTCCGGTGCCGGGGCTCCGAATGTTCCCGCCGACGTCAACAAGACCTTCTGGTACACGGTGCGGGCGGTGGACCTTTCGTCGTGTGGTGGAAATTTCTCGGCCAACTCGGCACCGGCATTCGGGGTCCTGCGCGATCGGACGGGTCCGGTGGCCCCCAGTGGTGGCGGGCCGCTGGTCCTCTGCTGTGATCCGTTGATCGAGGGCCGCAAGGCGTTCGATGTCTCCGCGAACGAGAACCTGGATCCGGACCTCCTCCACTTCGATCTCGTGTGCACCCGCCGGGACGACGG
>CAMCFL010000364.1 GCA_945873715.1 Akkermansia muciniphila | reverse complement strand
GCTCCCCCAAGATTCGACTGATCGGTCTGATCCGGCAGATCTCCTTTGATCCGGCAGATCTTCAAGGGTCTCCTGAAAATTCTTCCTGCCTTGAGTGGGGTTTCGCTTGCGGTCTGGCATGGGTTTGGCTTCTTACGCGGCACGCCAGTTCGCCGGGTGACGAATGCCGGTGGCGCTGGTCGAAACAGTCAGCAAACACGAATCGTTCGATGCACGGATTGCGTCCCGCCAACTCTCCGCTCCAGCGCCTTCAGGCCCGCGCCACGCTGAAGCCCATCAACTTCATCTGCATCGCCCCCGAGGCGAAGGAGGTGTTCCTGGTCGGTGACTTCAACGACTGGCATCCGACCTCGCAACCGATGAAGCGGAACGTCGATGGATCGTGGCATCTCTCAATCCCGCTCAAACACGGGTGCCATCACTACCAGTTCGTGGTGGATGGCCATCGGAAGAACGATCCCCGCGCCCAGGGATTGGCGCGCAATGAGGCCGGCGAGAAGGTCTCGATGCTGATGATCAGTTGACCGCCGGCGGTCAGGGCGCGTCCGGTGCCGCCCCCGCGTCCGGTTCGGGACGCCGGGCGCGTTGTTCCTGAAAGAACGATCGGAGCAATTGCCGGCATTCCGGTTCCCGGATCGCCGGCGTGATTCCGCACCGATGGTTCAGGGTGGGGAACTGCAACAGGTTCATCGCGCCCCCCGCAGCGCCTCCCTTCGGATCCGGGGCACCGAAGACGACCCGCTCGAATCGGACGTGGACCGACGCGCCGGCGCACATCGGGCAGGGTTCCTTGGTGACGTAGAGGGTGCAGTCCGTCAGACGCCAGTCGCCGGCCACCTGCTGGGCCTGGCTGATGGCCAGCATTTCCGCGTGGGCCGTGGCGTCCTTCAGCGTTTCCACCTGGTTGAAGGCGCGGGCGATGATCCGGCCCTTGCGGACGATCACGCATCCGATGGGCACCTCCTCGGCATGGTAGGCGCGCAGGGCAAGCCGGAGCGCTTCGCCCATGAAGTAGTGGTCGGAAGTCAGATCGATGAAGGGTGAATCGGCCGTCCCATCGCGTTCGCTTTCGTCGGCCGGTTCGTCCGGGAGAAGGGATTCGTCTTCAGGCATGGTTGGAAAGGATCGTGGCTTGGGTCGGGCGACTTTCTTCAACCGTCCAATCATACGAGGTCGGGTCGCTGCAATGGCAGTGGGCGGCAAAGAACCCGCCGCGGTGACGCCAGAACAGCGGCCAGATCTGGTCGCGATCGGTGATGGGAAGAGCCAGGTCGGCAAGGGCCGGTCGGGGGACAAAGGCGAATCGACCTTCGCGATGGGGCGGGGGGAGGTGGCGAAGGCGTGTTTTGACCTCGAAGAGGAACATCAGCCAGTGGGCCTGTCCCAGATAGCCGTGTTCACTGACCAGTCCGGTCAGATGGAGTTCGGTGGGGTGGAGTTGGATCCCCAATTCTTCCTCGGCTTCGCGGCAGGCGCAGGCGTGGGGCGATTCTCCGACGTCCTGGTGGAGCTTGCCGCCGGCCGGACTCCACAGGCCGCGGTTGGGTTCCTGGGCACGCTCCAGCAGGAGGACCTCGTCGGCCTCGTTGAAGCAATAGAGCAGGGTGGCGACCTTGTAGGGCAACGGCACGGGAGGAGGATGGGCGGGTTCCGGCCGGAGAGGGAAGGGGGAAGGGTCAGCCGGGCGAGTGCATCTTGAGCTTGTCATGCGTGTAGGCCGCCTGCCCTCAGGCGGCGATGTGAAAACGCCCGCTGAGGGCAGCGGGCCTACATCCCTGACAACAAACTCTAGATGCACCCCAGTCGATACGATCGTCGATCTTCAACCTTCCAACTTCGCATTCGCCCTCTAGGGTGTCGTCGGTTCCGGGAAGGCGGAAGGTCGCTCGCAGCTCCGCTGCGGGAGGAAAGTCCGAACTCTCCAGGGCACGGGGCCGCGTAACCCCGGCACGGCCGGGGATACACGCGGGAGATCCGCCCGAAAGAGCGGGTCGACAGACAGTGCCACAGAAAACAAACCGCCGCGGGTCGCTTGCGATCGGCGGTAAGGGTGAAAAGGCGGGGTAAGAGCCCACCGCTCGACACGCAAGTGTCGGGGCACGGAAAACCTCCCCGGGAGCAAGGCCAAATAGGGAATCGAGGAACGGCCCGTTCCAGAGCTGCGAAAGCAGCCCGATTCCGGGTATCGGCCGCCCAGACAAATGACCTTCTCCCCCGTCTAACGGCGGGGAAGACAGAATTCGGCTTACAGCCTTTCCGGAACCATTCTTCTGGCTGTATCCGACGGGAAATCGGTTGGCCATGGGCCTCAACCCTCGGGCAGTCTCCCGGTGCGGCAATGAACTTGGATACCGAAGTTGTTTGTCCACAGATGCCACAGATTTCACAGATGAGGACGCCCTTGGCGGCGTCCCATGCGCAGAATCGAGCTCACCTTGCGGGCGGGTTCGCCGTGGCGGGAGACGGTTCCAACCTCTGCGAAATCGGTGGTATCTGTGGATAAGGCCCGGCCTTCCAGAATGAACTCCTCCACCCCGTTCAGATCGCCCGGATGAACTTCGCCGAGCTGCGATTCTGGCTGCTGTTGGCGGGTGGCTTGTTCCTGGCGCTGGGGGTGCGTCTCGGCATTCCCACCCGATCGAGGGACCGCTATGACCGGGTCGCCCTCGCCCTGATCGGGACGTCGCTCCTGGTGGCGGTGAGTTGGTTGACCTTCGTGGTCTATGCCGGGGTGATGGGGGTGACCTACCTGGGGCTGCGTTGGATCGTGTCGCAACCCAGTCGTCGGGTCTGGGCGTATCCGCTGGTGGCGGTTCAGTTGGCTCCGCTCCTCTTCTACAAGTACGGCTACTTCCTCACCGCCGAGGTGCTGCGACAGCCCGGTTGGCTGGCGGCGGATCTGGTCATCCCGGTCGGCATCTCCTTCTACACCTTCCAGAAGGTGGCCTTCGTCATCGACACCGTGCACCGCGGACAGGCGCTGCCGGGTTTTCTCGACTACACCAACTTCGCCGGGTTCTTTCCCCAGATCGTCGCCGGCCCGATCGAACGTCGGGAGGATCTGCTGCCGCAGATGGTGAAGTTCCGGTTCCGATGGGACCCGGCGGCGCTCGATACCGGCGCTTCCTGGGTCGTGGTGGGATTGTTCCTGAAGATGTGTCTGGCGGACAATCTGGCGGTGTTCCTCCAGCGCGATGCCGGAGCCAACGCCTACCTCATCTGGTTCAACAACCTCCTGTTTGCCCTGCGCATCTACTTCGATTTTGCCGGGTACAGCCTGGTGGCACTGGGCCTGGGAGCCTGCTTCGGAGTCCGTCTCACGCTCAACTTCGCCAGCCCGTACCTGGCGGCGAGTCCGGGTGAGTTCTGGCGGCGCTGGCACATCACCCTCAGCCAATGGTTCCGCGACTACGTGTACATTCCGATGGGTGGGAATCGGGTGCGGACCTGGGCCTTGAATCTCCTGGTGGTCTTCACGGTGTCAGGCCTGTGGCACGGAGCCGGGTGGAATTTCATCGCGTGGGGGCTCTTTCACGGCGTGCTGCTGATCGTGGCGGCACTGGCATGGCCCAAGGGACCGGGGCTGGGCTGGATGGGACGACTGCTGACACTTGGGGCCGTCCTGTTTTCCTGGATGCTGTTCTACGAAACACGGACCGAAGTCCTCCTCGAAAACCTTCGCACGCTCGCCAGCCCGGTCGGCTATTCGAAGGCTGCCTTGGTGGGGTTTCTCGGGTGGCTGAAGTCGGCCAACGGGGTCGTCGCGTCCGCCTTCATCGCCCTGTCCGCGGGGGTGTTCTGGCTGGAGGCGCGGTCGTTGGCGCGCGGGGAGGCCTACTCGGAATTCCGTCGGCCCTGGGTGCAGGCGGCCCTGATCGTCCTGACGGTGTTGCTGTCGCCGGGAGTGAGCAATGGATTCATCTACTTCGCATTCTGAACGCGGGCCGCGACGGGTGCTTTGGCTGGCGGTGACGCTGCTCCTGGCCTGGGCTGCCGGGGCGGTGTACACGCTGCATTTCAACGTCGAGATGCGGCTCACCCGCTTCATGCTCGAGCGCAAGGTCGATTGGATCGAACGTCGGCTTCCGCCCACCAATCGGGTCCTCATCTTCGGTGGGAGCAGTTCCAGTTTCTCGATCTCGCCTGCCTACGCCCTCGAACGCGGGGTGCCTCTGGGCAACCTCGGCATGGGCGCCGGGATCGGGGCCAAGATCCTCACCCGACTCGCCCTCGCTCAGGCGCAGACGGGGGACACGCTGATCATGGCACTCGAACCCGATCTCCTTTCCGGAAGCACGGCCATCACGCTGGTCGGGGCGCAGTCCGCCGTGGTGCTCGGGCACTCCCAATGGGCCAACGATTCCGACGATCCCGATCCGCGCGCCC
>CAMCFL010000363.1 GCA_945873715.1 Akkermansia muciniphila | reverse complement strand
GGATCCTGCGCTGGATCCGGAGGCAGGTCCGGTCGATCGGCGACTTCGCCAGCCGCAACCTGGGCAGCTTCTTCCAGGCTCTCGGCCGGCTGATCCAACGAATTCTCGGCGGCTTCAATCCTCCGGCCATGCCCACCGGCAACAGCCAGGTGGACTGGGTCACCGGCCTGCGGTTCACCCTCTACGCCGTGCTGGCCGTCGGGATCGCCGGACTCGCCTGGCTGCTGTTCAAGTTCTGGCGGGACCGCCGGCACCGGACGACTCCGGTCGTCAACGTCCCGCTGTTGGGAACCCCCGATCTCCGGGCGGAGACGGTCTCGGCGGATCAACTCCCCGAGGACGGTTGGCTGGCGTTGGCGGCGGAGATGGCCGCCCACGGCGAATGGCGGTTGGCGTTGCGGGCGGTCTATCTCGCGTCGCTCGCCCACCTCGCCCATCGGGAACTCGTCCGCCTCGCCCCGTCGAAGTCCAATTACGAATATCAGGCCGAACTCCGCCGCCGCGCCCGATCCCTGCCCACCGTCCAGTCGGCCTTCCGCGAAACGGTGGAGGACTTCGACCGCGTCTGGTACGGGACGCACGAGGCGACCCCGACCCACTTCGATCGCGTGCGGGCCAGGTTGGAAACGATGCGCAACACCGCCACCCCCGCCTCATGAAACGTCGTGGCAGTTCCCTCCTGATCGCGGCCGTCGTCTCGCTGATGTTCTTCGGCGGGCTCTACCGCCTGTTCGAACTCCGCTTCGCCAGCGGCGACATCTACCCGCCCTCGTCCTCGCGCCGCGCGGATCCGGTCGGTGCCCGGGCGCTCTACCAGGCATTGGCCCTGCAACCCGGCCTCACGGTGCGCCAGAACCTGGACCGACTCCCCCGACTGCAGGACGGTCCCGGCACGACCCTGGTGTTGCTCGGCGTGGCCCCCAACGACGTCCAGCACCCCGGCTCCTCCTTCCAGGAAAACACGGCCCTGCTGGAATTCGTGCAGCGCGGCGGACGTCTCGTCCTCGCGGTGGAGCATGAAAGCCTGGAACTGGCGACCAACGCCGTCCGGAGGGCCCTGCGCACCTTCGCCAGCCTCCCGGTCGGCGCAACCAATCAGCCCCGGCACCTCGGATCGGACCTCGGCTACGTCCTCCTTTACGGAGCGGAGATCACCAATGCCATCGCCGAACGTCTGGTGCCGGACAAGACCCTTCCCGCGACACTGCCGTGGACGTCCAGTTGGTGCCTGACCAATCTCGATACCGGCTGGCGTGCGGTTTATGCCCGGGATGAAAAGGTGGTGATCACCGAACGCGCCTGGGGTGCCGGCTCCGTGGTGTTGCTCACCTCCGATTACCTGTTCAGCAACGAAGCGCTCCGGACGGCACCCCAGACGTCCCTGATCTCCTGGGTCATCGGTCCGGCGCGCACCGTCATCTTCGACGAGACCCATCTGGGGCTCTCGCTCGAACCGGGTGTTGCCGGACTCCTGATCAAGTACCGCCTGGGCGGTGCCGCCTTCGGATTGCTGCTCCTTGCCGGCCTGCATGTGTGGAGGTCGATGGTCCGGTTCAATCCGCCGCTCGATACCGCCGCGGGCGACGGAGTCGTCCAGGGACGCGGCAGCGCCGCCGGATTGCTCAATATCCTGCGGCGGGCGGTCCCACCAGCCGACCTCACCGCGGTCTGCCTGACCGAGTGGCGGGCCACCCATGCCCGACGTGCCCAAGCCACCGACCGTCGGGTCGCCGATGCCCAGGACTGCCTCAACCTCGAAATGGAACGTCCGCCCAAGGATCGCAACCCCGTCGACACCTACCGTCGTCTCGCACGCATTCTCCGCAGCCGCTGACCTGTCGTCTCCCATGGAAAACTCCCTCGTACCACTCAAGGACACCCTCGCCCGGGCCCGCGCCGAAATCAGCAAGGTGATCATCGGCCAGAAGGAAGTCGTCGACCTGGCATTGGTCGCCATCTTCACCAATCAACACGCCCTGATCGAAGGCGTGCCCGGCGTCGCCAAGACCCTGCTGGTCCGGACGCTCGGGCAGGTGCTCGGCTGCGAGTTCGGCCGCATCCAGTTCACCCCGGACCTGATGCCGGCCGACATCACCGGCACCAACATCTTCAACCTGCAGAAGAATGATTTCACCCTCGTCCGGGGTCCGATCTTCACCACCTTCCTGCTGGCCGACGAAATCAACCGCGCCCCCGCCAAGACCCAGTCGGCCCTGCTGCAGGCCATGCAGGAACGCACCGTCACCATCGACCGCGAGTCCCATGTCCTGCCGCCGAACTTCACCGTGTTCGCCACCCAGAACCCGATGGAAAGTGAAGGCACCTACCCCCTCGCCGAGGCGCAGAAGGACCGCTTCATGCTCAAGATCCGCATGGAAGCACCCGAGCGCTCCGATGAACTGATCCTCGCGCATCGCTCCCTCGGCGCGGATTCACCCGAAGCCGTCCTGCAACGCGGCGAGGTCCAGTCGGTCATCACTCCGCAGGACCTCGTTTCCCTCCGTTTCCAGATGCGACAGGTCACCCTGCGCGAGGAACTGGTCGCCTACGCCGTCGATCTGGTCCGCGCCACCCGCACCCACGAATCCGTCCTGGTCGGTGCCGGCCCGCGCGCCTCGCAGTCCCTCCTGCTCGCCAGCCGCGCCTGGGCTGCCCTCGCCGGACGGGATTTCGTCACCCCGGACGACGTGAAGCACCTGAGCCAACCGGTGCTGGAACACCGGCTCATCCTCCGGCCTGAATTCGAGCTGGAAGGTTCCACCGTCTCCGAAGCCATCGAGCGGATCCTGCAGACCGTTCCCGTCCCCCGCTGAGCCGCGGCATGATCGTTCCCACCTCCAGATTGATGTGGATCTTCGGGTTGATCGCCTGCCCGGCGCTGACGCTGGCCGGCATCGAGCCCGAACAAAGGTCGCTCGGGCTCGCCGCCGCCGGGAGCGTGCTCGTGCTCGCCGTCCTCGACGCCCTCCTCGGACGCAACCTCCTCGGGCCCCTGGTCGCCGAACTCCCCGCCATCGCCCGGATCGTCAAGGGCCGCGAAGGCATCCTTCCCCTCCGCCTGCAACACGAGGGCTGCCGCATCTCCACCGTCCGGCTCGCGCTGGCGTTGCCCGCGGGATTCCAAAGCTCCAAACCGGAACTGGTCACCGGCCTGCCGGACGCCCCCGCCAGCCGCTACTCGTGGCCGGTCACCGCGCCGGAACGCGGACATTTCCCCATCACGACCTGCCACGCCGAGACGCCCTCCCCCATGGGACTCTGGCTGCACCGCCGCGCCCTGCCCGTGCGATGCGACGTCCGCGTCCAACCCGACCTCGCCTCCGCCCTTCAGGCAAATGCCGCGTTCCTTGCCCGAGCCCTCTCCGGCACGCGCTCGCTCCGTCAGGTGGGCAAGGGACGGGACTTCGAGAAGCTCCGCGATTACATCCCAGGTGACCCGGTGGACGACATCCACTGGCGCGCCACCGCCAAGCGGGGACATCCCGTCACCAAGATCTTCCAGGTGGAACGGACCCAGGAAGTGTATGTGCTGGTCGATGCCTCCCGCCTGTCCGGTCGCATCCTCGCCCCGGAACACGAGTCCGCCATCCCGCGCCGTCGCGAACCACTGCTGGAACAGTTCATCCAGTCCGCCCTCCTCCTCGGGGCCACCGCCGAGCGCCAGGGCGATCTGTTCGGCCTGCTGACCTTCGCCTCCCACGTCGAATCGTTCGTCCGCGCCGACAACGGTGGCGTGCATTTCAGCTCCTGCCGCGAACAACTGGTCAGCCTGCAGGTCCGACCGGTGACCCCGGATTTCGAGGAACTCGCCTCGTTCATCCGGGTCCGGTTACGACGTCGCGCCCTCCTGCTGTTCCTCACTTCCCTCGACGATCCGGTGGCCGCCGAAGGATTCCTGCGGGCGATCGATCTCCTCCGCTACCAGCACCTGTGCGTCGTCGTGCAGCCCAAGGCCCCGGGCGTCCAGGCGATCTTCTCCGACGACCAGGTCTCGACCGTCGACGATCTCCACCACGCCCTGGCGGGACACGTCCAATGGCGCGGTCTGCGCGAGTTGCAATCCGCCCTCCAACACCGCGGGGTGACTCTCGCCATGGCCTCGTCCGACGGTCTCGCGGCGGAACTCGTCACCCGATACCTCGACGTCAAACGCCGTCAGGCCCTCTGAGCCTGGGAAACTGCGATGAGTGATCCACAGATGACACAGATGACACAGATCATGGACCTGTTTCCTGCGCCGGCCATCGCACCCGCAGGGTGGAATTGGATCGAGGCGCCGAACGCCGCTGGGTTTTCCGCCATCCGTGGCCTCTGTGGATGGAATGCGGGTTCTTTTCCAGCTCTCCCATGATTCTCGATCTCGAACGATTCCTCGCGCAGGAACGTCCCCATTGGCGGGGGTTGGAAGAGCTGC
>CAMCFL010000362.1 GCA_945873715.1 Akkermansia muciniphila | reverse complement strand
CGCACGGGTTGGATCATGGGCGAGGAACCGGGTGACGTCGCCAGATTTTGTGGGGAGGAAGGCCGGGAACGGAGGCAAAAGGAGCGTCACACTTTGGAAAGTGTGACGCTTCGGCTTGATGGATTCCCGGTCAGGTCCGGCACGCTGCCCGGCTTCCGCCGCGGTTCGTCACTGGGCCTTCGACTCATCGACGACCAGGAACCGGGTGGTGCCGCCAGTCTTGGCAGCGGCGGGGGTGTAGACCTTCAGCAGCGTGGTCTTGTCCTTGGGGTTCTCGGTGAGCCGGACGGTTTCATCCGCGCTGGTCACGGCCTGCTTGTTGAGCTCGAGGATGACGTCTCCGGTCCGGAGGCCTGCCGTCCAGGCGGGCGAGTCTTCCTCCACCTCGGTGACCAGCACGCCCTTGACCCGCTCCGGGATGCGGTTTTCGCGGCGGTTCTGGGCATTCAGATCCGTCACGCCCACTCCGTTGAGGGTGCCTTCGTCGGCGTCCTTGGAATTTCCGGACTTGCTCAACTCCTGTTCGTCAGGCCGCTCGCGCACGGTGACCTTGATCACCTTGGCGTCGTCTTCACGACGGATGCGGACGTTGGCCGATTCGCCGGGCTTGACGCGGGCGACTTCCAGGCGGAGGTGACGGGCATCGCGGATCGGCTTTCCGTTGAATTCGGTGACGACATCGCCGCTGGCCAGTCCCGCCTTCTCGGCCGGGCTCCTGTCGGTGACCTCGGCCAGCAGGGCGCCGCCGTTGTCCTTCAGACCGAGTTTCCGGGCAATGGCCGGGGTGACGTCCTGGGGGAGGACGCCCAGGTAGCCGCGGGTGACCTTTCCGTCGGTGACCAGCGCCTCAAGGACGTCCCGGGCAATGTTGGCGGGAATGGCGAAGCCGATTCCCTGGTTGCCACCCGACCGGGAGATGATGGCGGTATTGATGCCGATCAGGCGGCCATCGGAATCGATCAAGGCTCCACCGGAGTTGCCCGGATTGATGGCGGCGTCCGTCTGGATGAAGTCTTCGTACGGAAGTCCGAAGGTGGCGCGGCTCGTGGCAGAAATGATGCCCATGGTAACGGTCTGGCCGATCCCGAACGGGTTGCCTACCGCGAGGACGACATCCCCGACCTCGATGCGGTCGCTGTCTGCGAAGGTGGCGGCGCTGAGGTTGTCAGCATTGACCTTGAGCACGGCGACATCGGTCTTGTCGTCGCGTCCGATCACCTTGGCGGGGAGCTCGCGTCCGTCGGCGAGCTTGATCCGGACGTCGTCGGCGCCTTCCACGACATGATTGTTGGTCAGGAGATAGCCTTCCTTGGAAACGATCACCCCGGAGCCGGCGCCATTCTGTCGCGGGCTCATCCCGCGACGCGGCGCGGGATTGCCAAAGGGGAAGTTGAAGGGATCCTCCTGATTGAACCCGGGCATGGGTTTCGGACGAGTGGAGGTGAAGACCTGCACCACGGATGCCGAGACCTTCTGCACCACGGGCGCGAACGAACGGGGAAGGCTGCCCTCGCGATTCGGGGCCTTGGTATCGACGGTGAGGTTGGGAGGCGTCGCCTTGTCCGAGTCGCCCTTGGCGCGGAGGTCGGGAAGGGCACCCAGGAAGAGTGCTGCGGTTGCGAGCGCCAGCACCGGCCAGCGGAGCCACCGGGAGTCGATCTGAGGCCGGGTCACGACCTGGCGGGGAGAGAGTTCTGCGGAATTCATGTTGTCCGATCCTTCGTTGAAGTTCGGACACAGGGTGGACCACGTATCTGACCCGATCCTTTCTGGAGGATTACAGATTTGTAAGCTTGGGCGTCGGCCAGACGCCGGAGCGAGGGCGTCGAACAGGGGAACCGGCGGCCCGCCGGCACGGGTTGTACCGCGACGAACGCAGGTCCGCGGCAGGATTCAACAACCACGAAGCAACGAACGCGACGTGGTGAAAGCGTCGGACGTTGCGTTCGTTGCGCCGTGGTTGTTCCACCTCTGCGAACCCCAAGCCTTCCCCATGAACGGGCGGGTCGCCCATTCCCCCGTTCAGGTGCGGAATGCGTCCGATTACACGATCGGACCGCCGGGCCACTTGGGCAGGGAAGCGAGGAACTCCGGAGAGGCGCGGCTGAAGGCGGCCGTCTGTTTGCCGATCCGGTGGACGGACAGAACGCCGGCGACGCGATTGCCCCAGACCAGCGCGACAATCAGGGAGAGGAAGCAGGCAAAGATCAGCCACCCTGTGTAGTCGCTGGTGAGACCCAACAGGCCGCTCAGCACGGGAAGCCCAATCATCCCGGCGATGCTGGCGAGGCCCCAACCCCAGGCGATCCAGAGGCGCTTGCGACGCCGGGTCGCGTGGTTCTCACACAAGGGCAAATCGAGGGTCGTCCGCCGCTGCACGATGAGTCCGACGATGACCAGGATCAGCGGACTCAGGAGCAGCAGGACGTACAGCCAGGGCGGATACCAATAGTACTTCCGGCGGCGGGTGAGGGTGGCGGACTGATTGCAACAGACGCAGCGCGGGGGCAAGGGTTGACCGAGGGCGACGACCAATCGCTTCCCGTCGCCGAAGGTCTGCGGGACGCCGGCTTCGCCGACCGGCAGGGCTCCTTCCCGGATCCGTTGGAGATGGAGCGGTTTGCAGGTGGCGCAGACCAGCGCCCCTTGCAACTGCACGAGGTCATCGTTGGGAAAGAGCCCTCCGCAGCCCTGACAGAGATGGTGCCCGCTGAAGGCCTGTGGACCGGCCACGGACCACGGTTGCCACTCGGCCATTCCGTCGCGCCAGACGAGAGAAGACGGAGTAATCGTTCCCGTCCGGGCCAATTGGTGGAGTTCCTCATCCGTGACGGGTCCAACCCGTTGGTCTTGGTGGGAGTAGTACCAGGGCATGGGGTTGGGGGATTTCGGATTCGAGTCGGCGGTACATCAGACGGCATCCCCGCTTTTTCGGCTGGGAGCGGGACGGCGCGGCCAGTGTTGTCGATGCCCGTCTGGATGGGAATCCCAGAGTCCGGGCCCTTGAGTTGGTTGTCACCGCTGTAGGCCCGCTGCCCTCAGCGGGAGCCTCCACATCGCCGCCTGAGGGCAGGCGGCCTACATCCATCACAAACTCCAGAGGCACCCCAGCACCGGCGGGAGGCGGGATCGTCTGGAGGGACGAGCCCTGCGAGTCCGAAACTCCGCTGCTTCGCATTGGCGGACTCGTAGAACGAGTCCCTCCGGAATGGGGCGGCTCGACCCGCATCCGTCCGAAGCGGGCGGGGACGCCCGCGGCCCCGGGATTGGCCGTTCGTGAGCGGGTTGCGTGCGTCCGGTCGTTTCCTAGCTTTGGGCAGCCGATGTCCCCAGACACCTCGATCACCCAGCATTCGCCTCTTTCGGAAAGGGTCGCGCTTTTCCGGACGTTGTTTCGCGGGCGGGAAGATCTCCATGCCCGGCGGTACCAAAGCCGGACGACCGGCAAGTCCGGCTATCAGCCGGCGTGTGGTAATGAATGGATCCGCGGGATCTGCGACAAGCCGCGGATCCGCTGTTCCGACTGCCCGCACCAACGGTTCCTTCCGGTGACCGACGAGGCAGTCCGCTGGCATCTGGAGGGGCGCGACGGGCTCCGGCGTCCCTTTGCCCTCGCGGTGTACCCGATGCTGCGGGAGGAGACCTGCTGGTTCATGGCGGCCGAGTTCGACGGTCCAGCCTGGGCCGAGGATGCGTTGGCGGTGTTTCAGGTGGCGGTTGGAGAAGGGTTTCCCCCGGCAATGGAGCGGGTACGAACGGCGGACGGGGCGCACTTGTGGTGGTTCTTCGCGGAGGCGATCCCCGCGGTGCCGGCGCGGCAACTGGGAACCTGGCTGCTGACCCAGGCGGTGCAGGTCCGTCCGGCCCTCGGTCTGGGGGTGTACGACCGGTTGATCCCGCGGCAGGACACGTTCCCTGCCATCGGCCTGGGCATCCCGATTGCGCTCCCGCTTCAGAAGGACGCCATGGCGGCAGGCAACAGCACCTTTGTGGACGGGCAATGGAACCCGGTCCCGGACCCATGGCGGCTCCTGTCAGAACAGCCTCGCATCCGCCGCGCCGCCCTCGAACGGGCGATCGAGGCCGCCGCCCGACGTGGACCGCTCCTGCCGATTCGAAGGGTTCGGAACGAAGCGGAGGAGCGCGGCGATTCCTGGTATCGAGCCGTTGGGCCCGAGACACCGAAGTCAATCGTGCCGGGGCCGAGGCCCGAGCGGGTGGAGATCCGACTCCACCAACAGATCGAGATCGATCTTCAGGGACTCCCGACGGCGTGGTGTGCGCGACTCATGGGTCTCGCCACGTTCCAGAATCCGGCCTTCCTGCGGGCGCAATCCATGAGAATGCCGGTGGGCATCCAACCCCGGGTGGTTGCCCTGGCGAAACTCGGTCCTTCGACCCTCCGGCTGCCCAGGGGTTGCC
>CAMCFL010000361.1 GCA_945873715.1 Akkermansia muciniphila | reverse complement strand
GATGGACTCCTTCTTGAAGTAATCGCCGAAGGACCAGTTCCCCAGCATCTCGAAGAACGTGTGGTGGTAGGTATCGAGCCCGACGTCATCGAGGTCGTTGTGCTTTCCACCGGCCCGGATGCACTTCTGCGTATCGGCCGCCCGGGTGTCCAACCCGCCGCGGACCCCGGCCCAGGTGGAGACATCGGGACGACGTTCCCCCAGGAAGAAGGGCACGAACTGGTTCATGCCGGCGTTGGTGAACAGGAGGTTCGGACTGTCCGGCATCAGCGACGACGACGTGACGATCGTGTGCTTCTGGCGGTGGAAATAGTCCAGGAACCCCTGACGGATCTCGGTGGAAGTCAAGACAGGCATGGCAGCAAAACGGAGCGCGGACGCTAGGACATCGGCGGGAACTTGGAAGCCGTAAGTTCGTGGGAGGACGGGTGAACAACGACGAAGCGACGGCAGCCACGACAGGCAGGTCCGGGTTTGGGTGGGGGATTGCCGCGGAGGAGCGGAGAGGCGGGGGAGACGAAGCAGGTCGTTCGCCGGATCGTGGAACCGAACGATCGCCGGCGCGGGAGCGTCCTGCAGTGCGAGCAGCGTCAGCTGCCGCTTTTGCCCGCTTCGCTGCGAGGGGTGGTTGGGGAACCGCCTCGAGCGTTGTCCGCGCCGCGAGGGTGGGATCCCGAATGTGGCCGGGGCACGGGGACGCCCTCGGTGCGCGAACGACCCGCGACCAGAGCGGCAGCTGACGCTGCACGCACTCCAGGACGCTTCGCGGAAATCGTGCGTCTGGGGCGCGGGGGCGTTCCAGGATCCGGTCGGGGAGTTGCCTTGATTGAACTCCGCTTCTCCGCTTCTCCGCGGCTATTCCCAGATTGTCGGTCGTGGTGAGCGCAGTACCGGCGGGCCGCCGGGCACCCCCATTCCATCTGCGGTTCCCCGATTTACGCGCTCACGTCGCGCTCGTCGCGCCGTCGTTGTGACCCGCCCCGACCGCATCCGCCCGGGCTTGGCGCACCTTCTCGGTGGGGATGTATTTCGCGGCGAATTCGCGGCGGTACTCGTCGAAGGTTCCGTTGCGGATGTGGGCGCGGATCTCCTCCATGACCACCATGAAGAAGTGGGAGTTGTGGATACTGACCAATCGCAGTCCCAGGATTTCGTTCACGTTCAACAGATGTCGGATGTAGGCCCGGGTGTGGTTGCGACACGCAAAGCAGGGACATCCCTCTTCGATTGGACCGAAGTCCGCCTTCACCGCCCCGCCCTTGATGGCGAACGTTCCCTTGCGGGTGAAGGCGGTGCCGTTGCGGGCGACGCGTGTGGGCAGGACGCAGTCGAACATGTCCACTCCACGCGCCACCAACTCGACCAACTGCGCCGGGGTCCCGAGACCCATGGCGTAGCGCGCCTTGTGTTCCGGGAGATGCGGCTCGGTGATCTCGACGGCCTTCATCATCTCCGGCTCCGGTTCGCCCACGCTCACGCCGCCAATGGCGTACCCGTCGAAATTCATGGCGACCAATTCCTCGGCGCACTTCTTACGGAGGTCGGCATGGCCCACTCCCTGCACGATGCCGAAGTAGAACTGTCCAATGGCACGGGGTTGCTCGAGGCATTCGGCGGCCCAGCGGATGGTGCGCTTCACCGCGCGTTCGACCTCTTCCCGGGTGGCGTGGTGGGGCGGACACTCGTCGAAGACCATGGCGATGTCGGATCCCAGATGCCGTTGGATCTCCATGCTTTCCTTGGGGCCGAGGAAGAGGGCCTTGCCATCGAGATGACTGCGGAACTCCACGCCGTGTTCCTTGATCTTCCGGATCTTGCCGAGGCTGAAGACCTGGAACCCGCCGGAGTCGGTGAGGATCGGCTTGTTCCAGTTCATGAACCGGTGCAACCCGCCGGCCTGCTGGATGATCTCCATGCCGGGGCGGATGGCGAGGTGGTAGGTATTGCCCAGGATGATCTGGGACCCGATCTCCTCCAACTCGCGGTTGTCCAGAGCCTTGACCGACGCCTGGGTGCCCACCGGCATGAACACCGGTGTCTCGATCACCCCGCGCGTCGTGGTCAACCGCCCCAGGCGCGCCCGTGACGTCTCGTCCTTCTTCAACAACTCGAACATGTCGGCGGTGAGTCTGGAGAGTCCCGCCGCCGTGCCAAGCTCGCGACGTAGGGAAAAGCAATCGCCCGACCGACCAGAAGGAGCCTCGTGACCTCGTCTCCTACGCGAGGAGTCAATGGGGTCAGATCTATAAATTCAACATTTGATGGATCAGGTCCCGCCGGAAGGCCTCCTTCTCCTGGTCTGCTGGCAGCCGCCTCCAGAACGGCCGAATCCCCTGCGCAGCGGCACCGTAGCTCAGGCCCGGGATCTCCCGCACCACCTCGATCAGTCGCCACCCCAGGTGACGCGTCGCCATCGCCTCCCACTCACGGCCATCGATCCGGAGCATGACAGGGGTGCGAATCGGGATCCCCTACCCCGCCAAGTGCGGTTCGGTTTCGGCTTCGTAGTCGATGCCTGGGAGCCCGAAGCCAAACAGCTTGAGGAACTCTTCCCGGTATCCCGCGGTGTCTGCCAACTGCTGGAGGTTCTCGGTGGTCACCTGCGACCAGAGCGCCTCGACGGCTTTCTGGATGTCTTCGCGCATTTCCCAGTCGTCGATCCGGATCCGACCCTCGGAGTCCACCGGCGTGGGATGGTCCTGATACAGACGGGCGAACAACCGGCGCATCTGTTCGATACATCCCTCGTGCAGCCCCTTCTCCTTCATCACCCGGTAAAGCAGCGAGATGTAGAGCGGCACGACGGGAATGGCGGAGCTCGCCTGGGTCACGAGAGCCTTGTTGACCGAAACGAACGCGCGCCCTCCCCCGACCGCCAGGCGGGTGTGCAGTTCATGGGCGGTCTTCTCCAGATCTTCCTTGGCCTTGCCGATCGTCCCATTGCGGTAAATGGCCCAGGTGAGATCCGGCCCGATATAGGAGTAGGCCACCGTGGAAAAGCCCGGAGCCATCACCCCCGCCGCTTCCAAGGCATCCACCCACATCCTCCAGTCCTCCCCGCCCATCACCGTCACGGTGTCGGCCACTTCCTGTTCGGTGGCAGGCTCGATCGCGACCGGATTCACCAACCAGCGGTCCGTGTCCACGGTCTTGGAGGCATAGGCCTCCCCCAGCGGCTTGAGGACGGACTTCGATACCACCCCGGTTTTCGGATGCGTCCGGCGCGGCGAAGCGAGGCTGTAGATCAGGAGGTCAATCTGGCCAAGGTCGGCCCGAATGAGATCGATGGCCTGCTGTTTGACCGGATCGGAGAAGGCATCGCCGTTGATGCTCTTGGCATAAAGGCCGGCCGCCCGGGCCGACCGCTCGAAGGCGATCGTGTTGTACCAACCGGCGGTCCCGAGGCGATCCGGTTCACTGGGCTTCTCGAAGTAGACCCCGAGCGTCGCCGCACCGCCGCCAAAAGCCGCCGTCACCCGCGAGGCAAGGCCGTACCCGGTCGAACTTCCCACCACCAGCACCCGCTTGGGAGCATTGGCGATGGGTCCCTGTTTGCGGACGTACTCCACCCACTGTTCCACATGCGCCGCACATCCCTCCGGATGAGCCGTGATACAGATGAAACCGCGCGTCTTGGGCCTGACAATCATGGGCGCACTGTGCGGAGCGCTCCTGCCTGAATCGAGAGTTTTTAAGGCTGGAAAGCACTGGGGTCTGACCCGAATGGCGCTTACGCCACCCGGGATGGCGACTGATCGAGGGGGTGCGGGAGATCCCGGGCTTGAGCTACGGCGCGGCGGCACAGGGGATTTGGCAGTTCTGGAAGCATCCCCCGGAACACCCCGATCAGGAGGCATTCAGGAAAGCCTTGCCGAATCGAATGTTGAACTTACAGATCTGACCCCATTGGCTCTCACGTGCGAATTCCGGTTCACCTCTGCCGAATCGTTCCGGCTGGGGCCTTCAAGCCGGGGGCGGGCGGGGATTTGTTGGTGCAAAAGGAGGCCTGGTCGGGTATCGGAAACTCATCCCAGATTGGCGCCTATGAGAACCCTCCGACCGAAGATCCATGCTCGTCTCGTTCCCGCGTTCATGGCCGCCGCGTGGCTGGGCTTGGGAGGGGTGCGGACCTTCGGCCAGGCTGGGTTCGTGGATCCCACGTTTGTGGCCGGCAGCGGCGCCGGGGGACTGGCCAACAGCTCCATCCGCGCCGTGCTGCCGGTGTCGGACGGCAAGACCCTGGTCGCGGGCTTGTTCAGCAACTTCAATGGTCAACCGGTCCCGCCCTTGGTCCGGATCCACCGAGACGGTTCCCTCGATCCCACTTTCATTGGCGTCACCGCGCGGGATTTGAATTTCATCCTGACTGCGATCAACACGCTCCAGCAGCAGCCAGACTCAAGGATCCTCGTCGGTGGGGGACGAACGCT
>CAMCFL010000360.1 GCA_945873715.1 Akkermansia muciniphila | reverse complement strand
GGTTGGAGATCCCTCTGCAACCCCTCCGGGGTAGATTTCCGATCCTCATCGAAACCCGGGGTGCGCTTCGCGACCCCGGGCTAATCGCTGCCATCCCTCCGGGATGAGAAGGTGCACCGCGTCCGGTCGCTGCATCGGGGACGGAGTTTTTCGCGTGGCGCATCGGGGGCAGTGTCAAGATGCACCCGGGCGCCCTCGCCCGCCTCTCTCCCGGAACGATCGCGGAGAAGCGGAGAAGCGGAGTTGATCCAGCCATGCCACGGGGAAATGGGCGGCCGGTCCTTCGCACTGAGGCTTGCAGTGCCGGCGGGCCGCCGGCACCCCCTTACTCGTCCTTGGATTCGGCGCGTGGCTTGAACCTTGAAACTGAAATCTTGAATCTCCATACCCACCCGCTTCCTTGACCCCTGCCGTCGGCCGGACATCCTCGCCACATGCATCCCGCAGACCAGTACGTTGAACGGGTCGTTGACCTGCTCGATCCATCGCTCAACCGCCTGCACCAACTCAGCCTCGAGGAAGCCCGCGCCCGCGTTCTCTCCGGCGACCCCGACGCCGTCCGGACCATCGACGGATCCTTCGCCCTGCTGGCCCGCGACGGCAAGACCGTCCGCATGGCACGTTCCCTCGACCGCCCCATGCGCTACTTCCTCGCCAAACGCCAGGAAGGCCCGGCCCTGATCGTCGCCGACCGCATGGATGCCATCCGCGAACAACTCGACCGCGAAGGCCTGGGGGACCAGTTCCATCCGAGCTATACCCGCATGGTCCCCGCGCATTACGTGGTGGAGATCCAACTGCTGGGCTGTCCCGATCCGGATCCCGTCTACACCCGTTATTTCACCCCGGAACGCAACTCCCAACCGGCGGACCTCGACGTGATCGGCGCGCGCTACATCGGCGCCCTCGCCGATGAACTGGCGAAGTGGCTTCAGTCAGTCGATCCCAAGGAGCCCATCGGCGTGGCCTTCAGCGGCGGCATCGATTCCGGTTCGGTCTTCCTGGTCACCTACCACGTCATGAAACAACTCGGCATCAGCCCGTCCCGGCTGAAGGCCTTCACGCTGGATTTCGGCGATGGACCGGATGCGCGCCAGGCGCGCGAATTCCTCGACGCCCTGAGCCTCGGCCTCTTCCTCGAAACCATCCCCGCCAGCCTCGACGACATCGACCCCGCCGACGTCGTCCGCACCATCGAGGACTACAAGCCCCTCGACGTGGAATGCGCGGCCATGGGCCTCGCCCTCTGCCGCGGCATCCGCAACCGCTATCCCGACTGGCGACTGATGCTGGATGGCGACGGCGGAGACGAAAACCTCAAGGACTACCCGATCGAAGAGAACGCCGAACTCACGATCCGCAGCGTGGTCCACAACCTGATGCTTTACCACGAAGGATGGGGTGTCGGCCGGATCAAGCACAGCCTCACCTATAGTGGTGGCCTGAGCCGGGCCTACGTCCGGACCTATGCTCCGGCACGTCGCTACGGATTCGATTCGTTCAGCCCCTATACCCGTCCCAGTGTCATCTCCGTCAGCGAAGGCGTCCCCTTCATCGACCTCACCCAGTACGACGTCCCCACCCTCTACTCCCTCAAGGGCGAGATTGTCCGACGCGGGATCAAGACGGTCACCGGTCTGGACATGCCCACCTTCGAGAAACGCCGTTTCCAGCATGGTGCGATGGACAAGCAAACCCTCCGCGACCGCATGCCCGCCCAGGAAGCCGCCTACCGCCGTCGCTTCCTCAGTCTCTACGCCTGAACTCCACCCCCTTGATCCACCGCCTCCTCCCGATCGCGCTCGCGGTGACCTGCGCCGAGCGCGAGAACGATTCGCGGTGGGCCTACAGAATTGATTCGGCTCTCCTGCGACACCTCCCCGGCACCAACCTCCCCGCCGTGGTGCTTCGCGGGCCCGAACGCCTCCAACTCCGCCTCCCCATCCAGTGAACGCCCTGCCCGTCTACTCCGACCTCGCCGTTACCGGGGACGCCCTCGACCTGCTCCGTGCCGGCGTCGGCACCCATCCGCTGATCCAGGCCCGCCGTCCCACCACCTCCGTCCTCGGCAAGGCCGAGCCCGACGACGCCTTCCTCGACGCCGTGGTCGCCTTTGGACAACCCGACCTCGTCAGCATCCGCGCCTCGGATCGCCTGAAATGGATCCATCTCTCCAGTGCTGGCTATACCCGCTATGACAGCGAGGCGTTCCGGGAATACGCCCGGTCCCGCGAACTGATCGTCACCAACAGTTCCCAAGTTTATGCCCAGCCCTGCGCCGAGCATGTCTTCTCCTTCCTGATGGCCCAGGCCCGGGCGCTTCCGGAGCAACTCGCCACCCGCACCGCCAACGGTTCCCCCGACTGGTTCCGCCTCCGTGCCCTACCCCGATCTCCCCGGGGTCAGACCGTGCTCATCCTCGGCTACGGCACCATCGCCGAGCACCTGATCCCCCTCCTCGCCCCCTTCGGCATGCAGGTCATTGCCCTGCGCCGCCAACCCCGTGGCAAGGAACCCGTCCGCATCATCTCTCCGGACGATCTGGCGGCCGTCCTTCCCCAGACGGATCACCTGGTCAACCTGCTCCCAGACAACGCCGCTTCCCGCCAGTTCGTCAGCAAAGCCCTCCTCGACGCCCTCAAGCCCGGGGCCGCATTCTACAACATCGGCCGGGGAACCACCGTTGATCAGACCGCCCTCGACCGCGCCCTGCGTTCCGGACGACTCGCCGCCGCTTGGCTCGATGTCACCGAACCCGAGCCCCTGCCCGACGGCCATCCGCTGTGGTCCGCTCCCAACTGCCATATCACGCCCCATACCGCCGGTGGACACCACTTCGAACACGAAGCGCTGGTACGCCACTTCCTCCAGAACCTCCGCCGCTTCGAAGCCGGCACGCCCCTGATCGACCGGGTGATGTGAGACTGACTCCGGAGGTTGTTTATCCACAGATGACACAGATCGCACAGATGAGGAGGCACTCGGTTGCGTCGAAGACGAGGCTGCAGTTTCACCCTCCGGGTTAGCACGTTTTAGCGAGCAACCGCTGGATTATCTGCGTCATCTGCGCCATCTGCGGATAGAACTCCGGTTGATCGGTTGAACCAGTTCCCTGTGGAAGTGGACGGGGGGGATGGGTGGGCCGCACGTTCTTCAGTGCCCGATCCCAATGCCTACTTCACCGGCCAGTCGGACGAATCGGTCCGCGCCGCCTGCAATCGTCCCTCCAAACACCCGACATCCCCATACCCGAGGTCATCGGCGAGGATGAACACCACGTTTGGCCGACGTCCCTCCGCCGCTCCGATCCAACCCGGCATCCAAAGGCTCCAGCACACCAGAGCGCTCAAGATTCGAGAAGAGTTCATGGATCTGGAATCTCTACGCCGGCTGGACCGACACTGGCAATCCGACAATCCCGCGGCCCGGCCGATGCCGGTTTCGGGAGCACCGCGGAAAGGCCGGGTAGCGGTGATTGCAAGCATTCCCGATCCCGGGGCCGATCTTTCAACGGGATCATTCCGAGCGATTCCCGAGAAATCCCGAGAATCCCCTTGATGCCCCGACCTCAAATCTTTATCCCTCTTTCGCGGGGTGGAGCAGCCCGGTAGCTCGTCAGGCTCATAACCTGAAGGTCCTAGGTTCAAATCCTAGCCCCGCAACCAATTTCAGGCCGTCCCCATGGGACGGCCTTTTTGGTTTCTTGGGGGTTGCATGAATCCAAACGGCTATCGCGTCTACTTGCTCCGGAATCCGACCGGGATCCGCTACATCGGTCTGTCGGACGACGTCTTCCTCCGCGTCCAACAGCACAACGAAGGCGTCTCGCGGTGGACGCGCGGACGAGGCCCATGGGCACTCGAATGGACCAGTGCACCCCGGTCGCTGGGGGACGCTCGGAAGCTAGAGAACCTACTGAAGCGCCAGAAGGGCGGCATTGGCCTCGCTCCAATCCTGCTTCGGGAAGGCGCGTCAGGCTCATAATCCCGTCCCGCCCTGCGGGACGGGATCCCAGGTTCAAATCCTAGCCCCGCAATCCCGCATGGGCGGGACCGTCCCCATGGGACGGCCTTTTTGGTTCTCCAGGGCTCAGGCTCATAATCCCGCCCTGCGGGATCCCAGGTTCAATTCCTAGCCCCGCAATCCCGCAGGTGCGGGACCGATCCTCAAGGATCGGCCTTTTTGCTTTTTCGGGCTGCCCTCGTTACCCCGGAGGGGTTTCAGCCAGTAGCCCGGGGTCAGCGAAGCGCCACCCCGGGTTTTCGGTCAAATGGACAATCAACCCCGACAGGGGGAATGGCACTCAGTTAACACCCATAACACTCTTGCTCAGTGGCTTGCGGCGCTTGGGTCCGGGGATCGTTTCAAAGAGCTCTTCCCGGGACAGATGCTGCATCTCCTTGATCACCGCCTGCATTGCCTTCCAGTTCTCGATCGCCG
>CAMCFL010000359.1 GCA_945873715.1 Akkermansia muciniphila | reverse complement strand
CGTCGAATGCCTGGGGTTCATCCTGAGTTGGTCATGGATGTAGGCCGCCTGCCCTCAGGCGGCGATGTGAAAGCGCCCGCTGAGGGCAGCGGGCCTACATTCATGACGACAAACTCGAAATGCACCCGAGTGCCCGCGATCCCAGGCGGGCCCGACCCGCTCGCACCGGAAGAGACTCCGTCGCCAAGCGCCGCAAGAACGTTCAGTATCCACCGCAAAGCTCATCGGAATGTCTGATCCCGCCACACAGGAAACACCGCGCCGCCGCCTCCCCTTCGTCCGGGAGAAACGGCAACGCACGCCCACGGTGGTCACCGCCGTCGATCTCGACGGCAGCATCGTCCGCGTGTGTCAGGCCATGCAGCGTTCCAGCGGGCCCACCGTCACCCGCCTTGCCTCGGCGTCGCTGGATCTGCCGGCCGACGCCAACCCTTCGGATCCGGCCGTGATCGGCCCCGCGCTGGCCCGCGCCCTCGCCAAGCTCCGCATCAAGCCGGCCATGGTGGTCATGGGCATCCCCCGCGCCCAGGTCGTCCTCCGCACCCTCCTCCTTCCCCCCACCGAGAATCAGGGGGAACTGGCGAGCCTCGTCCACTTCCAGGCCGGACGCGACCTACCCTTCCGCCCCGAGGATGCGATCGTCGATTTCCAGGTCCGACGCACGGTCAACCTCCCCCAACGCGCCGTCGCTGCGCCGGAACCCGTCCCCGGAGCCCTGGCCGGAACCCCACCCACCCCGGCGCAGGCTGCCTCCCTCGCCCGGTTGGAGGTCCTCGTCGCGGTGGTGAAACGCGACACCATCGAGTTCCATCAGCAACTCGCCGAGATCGCCGGCTTCAAGCTCGCCGCGCTGGGTTTCCTTCCCCACGCCCACGCCCGTTGCATCCAGGCCTGCCACGTCGCCGACACCGACAACGCCTTCGCCCTGGTCTCGCTCCGACCCGATGAGGTCACCATCGAGGTCCTGTCGCATGACGCCCTGCTGTTTTCGCGCGCCACCGATTTCACCTCGGCGCTCCCCGACACGGCTGCAGCGGGTTCTGACGCAGCCCCGGACAACGCCGCCACCGCGCCGCGACCGGAAGCCCTCTCGCTGGTCCAGCACGCCGCACGCGAGACCCTGCGTTCGCTCCACGCGTTCTCCGGCACCGAACCTGACACCGCCGTCACCAAGATCGTCGTCGCCGGTGCCACCGGGCTTGAAGCCAGCCTGGCCCTCGCTCTGGCGGATCGACTGGGTCTTCCCACCACGCACCTGGATCCGTCCGGCCCGCTTCAACTCCCGGAAGACGCCCGGGCCGACGCCCCCGGAGCCCTCGCGGCCCTCGGGCTCGCCCTGGGACTTGCCGACCGCACCGGCCTCCCGTTCGACTTCCTCAATCCCAAGCGCCCACCGGTCAAACGCGACCTCAAACGACTGCGCATCCTTCTGGGAACCGCACTCGCCGCGGTCGTGATCGTGGGAATCTTCATCGTCCGCACCACCCTCGTCCGGCGGGAGACCGCGCTCTACAATCAGGCCCTCGCGGATCTGGCGGACGCCGAGAAGAAGCGGCCCACCTACCGTCGTACGTTGCTTCAGGCCGCGGCGGTCGATGCCTGGCTCAAGTCGGAACGCGACTGGACCGATCTCTACGCCCATCTCTCGTCGGTCCTGCCGCCCGCCGAGGACATCTACCTGAAATCGTTCACGGTCACCGGCCTCGGCTCGCTCCGTCTCGCGGTCCAGGCCCGCAACGGCGAGACCATCGCGCGCCTCGACAAGCAACTCCGCGCCGCCGGCTACGACGTGAAGCCCATCGCCATCACGCCCGGCTCCGACCGCTACGGATACAATTTCGCCTCCATCGTCGAACTGGTGGCATCGCCCAAGCTCAAGGTGGACCTTTCCAGGCTCAAGACCCCGGCCCGGCCCGCCGACGACGGTTCCCTCGACCCCAACCTCTACAAGCGGGGAGGTGGCTCATGAACCCTCGCGAAAAGAACCTCGCGATCGCCCTGGGCTCCGCCCTGCTGCTCATCGGCGGGAGCTTTGTCGTTCGCTCCATCGTCTTCAAACCGGTGCTGGAGATCCGGAAGAACCTCGGCGTCGCCCGCGAGAAGATCGCCAAGATCGACACCGAACGACGCAACTTCTTCGCCGCCGAAGACAACCTCAAGCTGATCGCCGCGCGCACCTTTGCTGACGCCGTCGATCAGGCTTCCGCCAAGTCCGGCGAGATCCTCACCCGCACCATCGCGGACGCGCGCCTCGCCGAATCCGAGTTCACCCGCATTCCCGTCGGTCCGAAAACCATGCGGGGTGCCTCGGAGATCGGCTGGTCTGTCCAGGGGGACGGCCCGCTGACCCACATCGTCCACCTGCTCTTCCTGCTCAACGAATCTCCCTGGCTCCATCGCATCGAAGGCCTCTCGGTCTCCGCCGGCGATCGTCCCGGGGAGGTCCGCGTGCGCTTCCGCTACCTGACCCTGGTCCTCAATCCCGCGCCCGAGGTCACGCGGAAGGACCTGGCAGGAAAGCTCACCCTCGATTCACCGGAACGGGCCCTGCTCAACGGCATCGTTTCCCGCGATCTCCTCCGTCCGTACCTCAAGCGTCCTCCCCAGGCCACCCCGCCCGGGAAAGGTCCTCCCGGCAGTCAACCCGGTCCTCCCCGCCCTCCCGGCCCGGAGGCCTACCGCATCGTCTCGCTCTCGGAATGGCAGGGCCAACCCGAGGTCCACGTCCGCGACACCGCCGCCAACCGCACCCAGGTCTACAAGGCCGGCGATGAGATCGCCGGCGGCACCATCGCGCTCGTGGACTACCGACCCCTCCCTTCGCCCGATCAACCCGGGCTCCTTTCCTACAGTCGCGTCATCCTCCGCATCGGCACCGAATACTGGGCCATCGAGCGCGGGCGCACCTTCGCCGACAAACGCAAACTGAGCCCGGCCGAACTGCCGTCCGCACTCGCCCGCAATCCCTGAGCCCCATGCCTCTTTCCCCCCTTTCCCTTTCCAGCACCATGAAGACGAAGTCGACCTCCCTGCTCGCCGCCCTCGGCCTGTTTGCCAGCTTCCCTGCCCAGGCCCAGACGCCGCCGACGGTTCCCCCGGCCAACCCGCCGTCCGCCGAGGCGCCCAGGCCGAACCGCGAGATCGTCGTCTCCGGCCAGACACCCGCCGTCACCACCAATTCGCCAGCGCGGAACATCCGCTTCCAGTTCGAGGGCATTCCGTACACCGACGTGCTCGAGCGGTTCGCCCAGATGTCCGGCAAACCCCTCCTGTCCGACACCAACATCGTCGGATCGCTCTCCTACAACGATCCGACGCCCTACACCTTTCCCGAGGCGATCGAGACGCTGAACCTGATCCTCTCCATGAAGGGGGTCATGCTGCTCGATACCGGCAACCAGCTCCGGTTGGTTCCCTTCAAGGACCTTCGTTCCCTACCGCTGCCCATCCTGCGCGGCACGGATCCCACCGGCGACGTCCGGCCCGGCGATGTGGTCTCCGTGGTCCTTGATCTGGGAGGCCTCGACGCCCGTGAGGTCGCCGAGTCCGTCACTCCCATGCTGTCCAACGCCGGAGCCGTCGCGCCTCTGGGCCGAGGCCGGCGTCTGGTCATCACCGATCGCCTCGCCAACATCCAGCGCGTCCGCGCCCTGCTGGCCACCATCGACACCCAGGAGTCCACCGAACGTCAGATGCGGACCTTCACGCTGCTGAATGCATCCGGTGCCATCATCTCCGATCTGCTCAACCGGACCTTCGGGATCGCCACCGCCCCCAAGCGCACCTCCTTCAATCCGAATACCAAGGCGATGGAGGTCCTGCCCGCCGATCCGAAGGACTACATCACGGCCGTCTATGACGAGGCCTCCCGCACGCTCGTCCTCTTCGGTCCCGACGAACGCCTCGCCCTCGCCGAGCAGTTGATCAACAAGTTCGAACAGAAGGACGGCGTCGGTGGCGATGTCCGCATCTATTACCCCCAGACCGTCAAGGCCGAGGAACTCGCCAACATCATCCGGCAGGCCATCCCGGCTGTCGCCGGCCCGAACGAGACCGCCGCCAACGCCGCCACCAAGGCCCGCGTCATCTCCGATACAGCCCAGAACCGCCTCATCGTCGCCGCTCCCATTCCTGGCCAACTCGAACAGATCGAGCAACTCATCTCCCGGGTGGACAAGGGAGCCATCAGCGGAGGCGCGCCTGGCACTGGCAGCGTCGGCAACGTTCCCAACCGTTCTTCCTCGGTCCAGTTGACCCGGATCTTCCGACCGCGCTCCGCCGAAGCCACCAACGTCGCTTCCATCCTGACCCAGGCCCTGACCCGCAAGTCCCCCAACGGCCAGCCTTCCACCACGGCGTCCATCTCCGTCGATACCACCTCCCAGTCGGTCGTCGTCTCCGGCACGCTCAACGACGTCCAGGTGGCCGCCGACATCGTCTC
>CAMCFL010000358.1 GCA_945873715.1 Akkermansia muciniphila | reverse complement strand
CCGCTCAACGCATTGGCCGATGCAATCGTTGGGAGCCAGCAATGCACACCCAAGCACGCCCTGCTCCGCCTCCAGCGAATGGGGTGGCAACCGATCCACCCGGGCAAGGTTGACCGCCGGCTTCTTCCTCCCACCCCGCTTCAGATCCGGCCGCACCTTCTCCACGTGAACCTCCACTTCTGGCGGAAGCGGGATGTTCTCGGACGGCAAGCCGTCGGACTCAGAGTATTCGTCAGCCATCTTTCAGGGGGAGTTCAGGCACCGGCGTCGGATCGATCATTGCTCCCGACAAGGACTGGTCCACTTCTACTGTGTCGCGGCCCGTCCAGGAAGCCTCCGATTCCATTGATTGCCACCGGAGCGCAGCGAAAGCGGGATCACGCCCCCATGGACCGATCTGGCAGACGCCAAAAAGGGCCCTGGACGAGTTGTCCGAGCCCTTGCGACGTGCAGTACCCGTCAGACCAACTAGACGCTCTCGGATCCGGAGCCGCCCTTGCGGTTCAGAGCATTCCGCGAGGAACGCTTCTCACCCTTGGCCGGATCGGCTGCGGCGTCCGCAACCACCTCGGGCTTCGGATTGCTGCTCACGACGATGATCTTGACGCTCGACCGGACATCCGGATGCAGGCGCAGTTCGACGTCGGTCTCGCCGAGCGAATGGATCGGCTTCTCGAGGTGAATCTTCCGCTTGTCGAGGGAGACTTCGAGCTGGGTGCGGAGAGCGTCGGCGATCGTGCCGGCCGTCACGCTGCCGAACATCTTGCCGTCGTCCCCGGTCTTTACCGCGAGCGTGAGGGTGACCTTGGAGAGGCTCTTTCCGAGTTCCGACATCGAGTTCAGCTCATGGGCTTCACGCTCAGCCCGGCGCTGGCGCAGGGCTTCGAGCCGACGCTTGTTGGTCTGGGTCTGGGAAATGGCCAGCCCCTGCGGAACGAGATAGTTCCGGGCATAACCCGCCGAGACCTTCACCTGATCGGACTCGCCACCGAGACCAACCACATTTTGAATCAGAATCACTTCAGTCTTCGCCATACAGAAATGGGGTAACGAACTTCTAGTCTTGCTTTTGAAATCAACGGGAGCCGGCCGAAACCACGGCCAAGGCCCCTGCCCACTCAGAACGGAACATCATCTTCCTCGGGTGGGGGACCATCCGATTCCGGTGCACCGGGCTCGGTTGGCCGAGGGGAAGAGGCGGGACGGGGCGACGGGCGAGCTGGCCCTGGAGAAGGCGAACCGGGAGGTCCACCGGCGCTTCCGCCCCCTTCTCCGGTCGGCGGACCTCCAATGAATTGGAAGCCCTCCAAAACCACCCGGATTGCCGACCGCTTGGCACCCGTGGTCTTGTCATCCCACTGATCCAGCTTCAGCCGGCCTTCGACGAACAGCGGACGCCCCTTCTTGCAATACTGCGAGATCACTTCCGCCTGCTTGCCCCACGCGTCGATGTCCACGTAGGTCACCTCTTCGCGGGATTCACCGGCTTCCGTGGTGTACTTGCGATTCACCGCGATGGACAACTTCGCCACCGCCTGTCCCTTCGGTGTGTACCGAAGTTCGGGGTCCCTGGTCAGGTTCCCCATCAGGTAGACTTTGTTGAAGTTGGCCATGGCAGACGAAGCTCGAGAATCCTCGGACCGGATCAGACCGCAGCCGGAACCGCCACCACCGAGGAAGCATCCGTGAACAGGGCCCGGAAGATCTCCTCCGAGTGCCGGATCCGGGTCTGCAACTCGGTGATCGCCGCAGGCTTGGCCTCGAAGATCACGTTGACGTAGTGCCCGGAGTTGACCCGGCGATCCGCCACCCGGGCGAATGCTTTCTTGTCCATCTTCTGCACCGTCTCCAGCTTTCCACCCACGGCCGCGATTTCCGCGGACACACGATCGACCGCCTCTTTGAGGCCCTCTTCCTTGCCCGCCAAGTTCAGGATGAACAGTCCTTCGTACCGTTTCACAGCATTCTCCAGTTGTGGTTCGGCGATCAGCCAAAGGCTAACCCACCGATCCGTTATATAGATTCATTGCCCTTGCCAACCCATCATTGAGCCACGTCTCCGCCTGCTCAACCGAACGGGCCAGCACCTTTTCCCAAATCACCAGTTCCTCCGCCGAGAATCGACCCAACACATGATTGGCGATGTCACGGACACCTTGGTCGGGCCGGGCGACCCCCAACCGGATCCGCGGGTAAGCCCGCGATCCGAGGTGCGCCTCGACTGACTCCAGACCGTGATGTCCACCCGGACTCCCCTCTGGACGCATTCGTAACGTGCCCAGCGGGAGATCCGCGTCATCGACCACCACCAGAACATCGGCCGGTTCGATTCGCTGGAAGCTCGAGAGAGCTCCCACCGCGTCCCCGCTGTTGTTCATGAAGGTCCTTGGCTTGCAGAGCATCACACTCTTTCCAGCCACGGACCCCTCGGCGATTTCTGCAAAGAACTTTTTTTCCGTCCGCCAGGACCAACCCCAGTGGTTGGCCAAGCGGTCTGCCAGCATGAAGCCGGCATTATGTCTTGTATACGCGTATTCCTTCCCAGGGTTACCGAGACCCGCGATCAGATATCGCTTCTTCACGGGGGCTCACTCCCTCAGGGAATTCCGGGGCGCAGACAGACACCGCAAGGTCACTTCTTCTTGGCTGCGGCCGGCGCTGCCTCGTCCGTCTTCTTCTCCTTGATCATCTCGGGCTGCTTGGAGCCCTCGACCACTGCCGGGGTCTCCGCCTCGGCCGTCAGCGGTGCGGCGCAACCCACGACCGTCGTATCCTTGTTTCCGAGGAGCTCCACTCCAGCCGGTGCCGGAATGTTGCCGATGTGAATCTGCTTGCCCACTTCGAGCGCCGTTACGTCCACAAGGATCTGATCAGGAAGATCCTTCGGCAGAGCGCGAACCCGGAGTTTGAGAAGCACGTGCTCCAGGGTGCCACCGGCCTTGACACCGGCGCATTCGCCCGTGGTTTCCACGGGGATTCGCACGGTGACCTTCTCGGTCGGCTGCACTTCATGCAGATCCACGTGCAAGACGTGGCCGTGGAGGGGGTGATGCTGCACGTCCTGCACCAGGGCCAAACGAACCGGCCGGGCGTCGCCCTGGATGGACAGATCCACCAGGATGATCTCGGAGTGCGCCGCACCGACCAACAGGGAGAATTCCCTCGAGTCGAGCTCGAGGTTCTGGGCGGGAGCGGTCTTTCCGTAGATGTTCGCAGGAATGCGACCGGTGGAACGGACCTGACGGGCGCCTTTGCGGCGCTTGTTCGTGCGCGGAAACGCGCTGAGAGCCAAACTTTTCATTTCGAAGTCGTATCTGCCAACCCTCCGGTTCATCCGGAAGGTCAACCCTTGAACTCAAAGAGCGATGTGACCGACGAATTACTGTGAATCCGTTTGATCGCCTCACCCAACAAGCCAGCAACCGACAGGGTGGTAATGTTCACCCCTTCAATCGCAGAGCGCGCGACACTATCGGTCGTGATCAGTTCGTCAATCGCCGATTTCCGCAATCTCTCGACCCCGAGCTCATTGATCAGCGCGTGTGAAACACATGCCCGGATCTGGAGTGCCCCCCGGCTTTTCAAAAGGGCCGCGGCGTTCACCAAGGTGCCCGCGGTCTCGGTCAGGTCGTCCACGAGCAGGACATTGCGCCCATCGATGTCTCCGATCACCGAAATGGCCTCGGTCTCCGTCGGGCTCTTCCTGCGTTTGGCCACGATGGCCAACTCGGTGCCCAGGGTCTGGGCGTAGGCAGCCGCCATCTTCAATCCGCCCAGATCGGGGCTCACCACCACCAGGTTCGGGATCGCCAGCTTCATCAGGTAGTCGAAAATCACCGGTGCCGCGTACAGATGATCCACCGGGATGTCGAAGAAACCCTGAATCTGTTGGGCATGGAGATCCATGGTCAGGACGCGGTGAGCTCCGGACGCAACGATCAGGTTGGCCACCAATTTGGCAGTGATCGGCACCCGGGGTTGATCCTTCCGATCCTGCCGGGCGTATCCGTAAAAGGGGAGCACGGCCGTGATGCGCGTCGCACTCGCCCTTCGAAGCGCATCGATCATGATGAACATCTCCATCAGGTGTTCATTGGCGGGAGGACTGGTCGACTGAACGACAAAAACATCCTGTCCGCGGACGTTCTCGTCGATCTTGACGAAGGTTTCGCCGTTGGGGAACCGCCTGACGGTCGATCGCGCCAAGGGGATGTCGATCGATTCGCAGATGGACCGCGCGAGGGTCGGGTTTGAATTCCCGGAAAATACTTTCACAAGGTGTGGCGAAGGAATGCCAGCGGACTTCCGTGGCGAAGCGATGCAAGGCTGGAGGAAGCTGCGGTCGACCCGCAAGGTTCATTTGCTCGGCGACCAACAGCCGATCGCTCCCCGGACTTCGCGCTTGATCATCCGTCAGGATTAACCTTACAAAACTGGCGCCT
>CAMCFL010000357.1 GCA_945873715.1 Akkermansia muciniphila | reverse complement strand
TGATCTGGCAACCCTTCGTAGATGTCGAAGGTGACCGTGTTGGTGGTCCAGGCCGCATTGTTGATGCGGGCATTGCCGAACATCACCAGACCGCCCCAGAGACCGCGCGTGGGAAACGGGAGGTCCGACGGATCCGTGACATCGTCCTGAACCGAGGTGAAGACGATCGGCCGGGCTGGCGTTCCGACGGCGTTGATCTTGCCGCCCTGACAGACGAACAGGCAGCCGAAGTCATTGGCCGCTCCGCCTCCGGTCCCGGTGCCAGGAACACCCTGGATGACCGTGCCGGGTTCGATGTCGAGAACCGCTCCACCCATCACGTAGGTAAAACCGCTCAGGATGTAGGTGTTGGTGGCGGACCACCGCTGACTGCCGTAGAGGTATCCGCTGACCAGATTGGTTTCAGCGAACGCCGTCGTCCCAGCCAGCAGCAGGGCTGCGGCCCGGGCCATCGTATGGAGATGGGATGATTTCATGGTTCTGATGCGTACTACTTTTTGGCGACATCGGATCCGTCCTCGAATCTCCCGCCGCCGGTTCGGTGTCAGAATGGGCCGCGCTACATGGCGCAAGTGTGACGAGACCGTTTGGATTGGGTGAACCTTTTACGCTGAATCGGGCATGTGGAAGCCCCCTCAGGACCGCGGGCCCCCGCCCGCCCCTCTCCTTCCTGCGATCCTCGTCCGCACCCATGTCGCGCTGCTTTGCCTCCGGATGATTCGTCTGTAGGGTCGTCGCCATGCGCAAGACCCGCATCATCGCCACCCTTGGCCCATCCACCGATTCACCCGATCGCCTGGGGGCTCTCCTCGACGCCGGGGTAAACCTCTTCCGGCTCAACATGACCCACGCGAAGCACGAGTGGGTCCGGCGGGTCGTTGCAGACATCCGTAGACTGGCCCGCGAACGGAGTCTGATCGTTGGCATCCTCCTCGACAACCAAGGCCCTTCGATCCGGACCGGGGATGTCGCCGCGCCCATCCCGCTCATGCCGGGGGAGCGCTTCTTCTTCACCATCCGCAACGGGACCGTGCCTCCCGGAGCGAAGGGAACGTCGGTGAATTACGATGACCTTGGGCGGGACGTGAAGGCCGGCGACACGCTGGTGGTGGACAATGGCGAGATGAAGATGCGGATCATCGAGTCGACGCCCAGCCACGTGGAATGCGAGATCCTGACCGAAGGCAGCCTCGGGAGCCGACGGCACATCAACCTTCCGGGCGTCCGGGTTTCCATCCCGGCGTTGACCGAGAAGGATCGGGCCGATGTCGCGCTCGCCCTTGAACTGAAACTCGATTACGTCGCCCTCAGCTTCGTGCGGGATCCGGAAGACATCGCGACGCTCCGAAGCTGTTTCAACGGCCAGTCCCACATTCCACAGGTGGTTGCCAAGATCGAGCATCAGTTCGCCGTGGATCACTTCGACGCCATCGCCCTGGCGGCCGACGCCATCATGGTGGCCCGTGGAGACCTCGGCGTGGAATGTCCTTACGAGGAACTGCCGATCATCCAGCGTCGGATCGTGAAGTCCTGCATCCGCATGGGAAAACCGGTCATCGTGGCAACCCAGATGCTCGAAAGCATGATCACCAACCCCCTGCCCACCCGGGCGGAGATCACCGACGTGGCCAATGCCGTCTTCGAACAGGCTGACGCCATCATGTTGTCCGGTGAGACCACCGTGGGCCGCCACCCGGTGGGTTGCATCGAGGTGATGGATCGGATCGCCCGCCGGATCGAACGCTCTGGAGGGGCGAACTACCATGAGGAAGCCGAGCTTACCCAACCGCGGCAGAAGCTCGTCAAGAGCGCCGTCCTGCTGGCGGATCAGTTGCAGGCCCGGGCGATCCTCGCCTTCACCCGGAGCGGCCAGCTCGCCCGGTTCGCCGCCGGATTGCGCCCGCGCCACTCCCCGATCTTCGCCTTCTGCGACAACGAGATTCTGGCCGGGCAGCTCACCCTGCTCCGCGGGGTTACCCCCATCGTCCAACCCTCGTGTTCAGACGATCCCGAAGGCAGCATCGACGGTGCCGTGCAACGCCTGCTTGCGCGGGGCTTCGTGGATCGTGGGGATACCGTGGTGATCCTGGTTCCCCACGCCACCACCCACGACCGGCAGGTCGACTCGGTCAAGATGCACATCGTCTGAGCCAGGGCGCCCAGGCCATCGCCTGGGGGTACCGGCAGCCTGCCGGTACTGCTCGGGCTGTTCTTTCCTCTCACCCAGCCGGCGCGCAGGCCGGATCGCACAGGCTTCCCTTGAAAGAAACGGGCGAGCTGTGCATTCCCCCTTTCCTGGAATCCTATTCCGGCCCGCGGCCCGGGTACCGCGCGAGCAACTCCACCAGAGAATCGATCTCCGCGCGGCCGCCGCCGGGGGCATCCACCGACTGGAAGCCGTTCACGTAGATCGCGAAGGCCAGCGACTGACCGCCGGCGGTGGTGAGGTAGCCTCCCAGGGCATTCACGTGCCGCAGGGTGCCCGTCTTGGCGAGGACGTTGCCCTTGAGGGGTGCCTCGGTGAAACGGGTGCGCAGGGTCCCATCCACGCCACCGATCGGGAGGGCGGCCCGGAAGACCGCCCCGGACGGTCGACCGGGCATGGATCGCAGCAGGCAGACAGTGGCCCTGGGCGTGACCAGGTTCTTCCGAGACAATCCAGATCCCTCTTCCATCGTCAGTTCATCCGCATTCACACCGAACTTCTCGGCAAACTTCTGAAGGGCACCGGACGCCCGTTCGGAATCGTCTCCGACGTTGACCCGATCTCCATGGCGCGGTTGCCGTCGCAGGTCCGCCCCCACTTGCAGCCACAGTTGATGGGCCATGAGATTGTTCGATGGCTTGAGGCAGAGGGCTGCGAGCTCTGAAAGCGGAAGCGATGGAACCGACGCCAGCACGGGAGGCAAGTCCGCGGCGGGATCCCCGACTCCCGCGCCCCCCGAGATCTCGACCCCGCTTCGGACCAGCGACTCCTTCAAGGCCCGGGCGAACCACTCTCCTCCGTCCGGGACCGACATCCGTTCTGCATGGAACACACCCGGGTGCAGCCCCCCACGCACTTCCATCCGCCGACTTCCCGGAAGCCGCTGGAGGGTGATCCGCCCCGCCCGATTGGTGGGAATCGTCCGGGCCATGGGCACGAAGTCGAAAAGCCCGTCCAGCGGTTCGCTTCGAACCCGGACCGGATCGCCGGGTTTGGCCCCGCCCTGAACGACGATCCGGATGGCGTTGTCCGCGAAGACGAGCGCCCCGACCGGTGCGCCATAGGCTTCCGGCAAGTCGTCCCAATTCCACCCCGGACCGTAGGGAGTGGCATCGAACCAGCCTTCCCGGATGCGGATGCCGCCGTCGATGGACCGGACGCCCGCCTTGGTCAGCGCCTCCCGAAACCCGGAAAGAGCCAGCAGTTCCAGGGCACCGCGGCCGGGAGCGGGGTCTCCTCCGCCCTCGACCCACAGGTCGCCTGCCAGACGGCCGGAGGCGTCAGGGCGAGTGGTCGCGCGCAGCGTGGTGGTGAAGACATGACCGGTGCCAAATCGATCCAACGCGAGGGCGACGCTGAAGAGTTTGGAATTGGAGGCGGGAACGAAGAGACGGGTGGAATTGGTCTCGAACCAGACGGCACCCGATCCCAGGGAGACCACCTGAACGCCCCAGGACGCGCCCGGCGCGCGGGTGCTGCCCAGGGTGGCGGCCAGTTCCGATTGAAGCGCGGGAAGATCCCGCGGAATGGCACGCGCCTCCTTCGCTGTCCCTCGGATAAGCAGGCCCATCCAAAGGCCCAACCCAAGGGCCAGCACCCATGCTTCCCATCGACCGGTCGATCGCATGCCCCTACCCATAGCCTTCAGGATGAACCTCCCGCCAGCTTCAAGCCGGACCGGCAAAAGAAGCGGGCCGCCGAAGGCATCGGCGGCCCGCCTGCAAAAGATCCGGTTTGGAACGGAGTCGAAGCGGATCAGGCCTCGAAGGACTTGCCACAGCCGCAACTGCTGGAGGCCTTGGGATTCTTGATCTTGAAACCCCCGCCGGTCAGCGCGTCGCTGAAGTCAATCACGCTGCCCTGAAGATAGTTGGAGCTGAACGGATCGACCAAAACGCCCACCCCATGAAATTCGGACACCAAGTCGTCGTCCCGGCGCTCGTCGAACACCATGCCGTACTGCATCCCGGAACACCCGCCGGCCTCGACGTACACCCTCAGGGTCTTCCCGGCATTCTCACGGTCGTCGGCCAACATCGAGGTGATCTGACGGGCGGCCGCTTCAGTGAGGGTGATGACGGAATCGGCCACCGCCGGGGCCGTCGGAATGGAAGCAACTTCTGCGCTCATGTTGACGGTACCGTAAGAATCTTGCGCTTCGGTGTCAAACCTGGGGCCGGCGGGGCGCAGCGCATCCTGACACGGCCCCCACCGCAGGAAGGAAGGCATCGACTGGAGGTTT
>CAMCFL010000356.1 GCA_945873715.1 Akkermansia muciniphila | reverse complement strand
CCCGGCCGGGAGGCGGTTGGCGAAATCGGCGGCACCGACCGGATCGGTGTTCGCCCACTGGTCGGAAAGGGAGCTCAGCGCGGCATCGCGGGCGGAGCCTGCCGGGCTCGCCTTCAGCCATTCGACCGCTCCGTCGAGATCGTTCTCCGCCCATCCACTGGCGAGGGTGCCGAACAGTTGATCGCGATTGGGTCCCGGGGGAAGACTGTTGATCAGTTGAAGGCCTTGCTTCGGATCGTGCTGCGAGAACTCCCACATCATCGACTGGGCGGCACTGGATTTCTCCTGCGCCGAGGGCAGGCCCTGCACCCAGACGATGGCGGCGGCCGGGTCGTCCGATGCCAGGGCGGCGGCGACGGTGGCGACGGCGGTGGTGCGCCGGACTCCGGGTGGAAGATTGGTGGCAAAGGCGGCCGCCGCGGAAGGGTTGTCCGCCGCCCACTTCTCGATGAACCCGCCGAAAGCGGCGTTCCGGGCGGAGTTCGACGGCAGCGTCTCCATCCATTTCATGGCTTCCTCCGGTCGCCCGGCCATCTCGCCTGCGAGGGTCTGGTACAGACCGTCGGTCATGGACTTCAATCCATGCTTCCCAGCCAGTTCGAGGGCGGCCTTGGGATCGGTCGCGGCGAGTTGAAGGAGCGTGGAAGCGAGAGCCACCTTGCGGAGTGCGGGGTCCATCAGGGACTCGGCCCAGCGGGAGGCGGCCTGGGGATCCAGCTCCGACCAACGTCCGGCCACCGTTTCCACCAGTTTCAACCGCTGGCTTCCGATCGGTGCCTGGAGGGCCAGTGAGGCGGCGGTTTCCGGGCTGCTTCCGCTCAATTGAACGAGCATGGCCTGCCAGGCCACCCGCGGTCCCTGACCCGCTGGAAGTTGGTTGAGGAAACCCACCGCTGCCTGCGGGTCCCGTCGGGCCCAGATTCCGATCACCTCGCCGAGGGTGCCTGCGGAAGCGGGGGAGGTGAGCGATTCAGCGGCAGCCCGGGCGGCCGTCGAAGGATCGAACTGCGCCCAGACCGGGAAGAACTGTTGCGCGAACGATTCGCGAAGGGTGTTGCCGGACAAGCGCTGGAACAGGGCCAGCCCGAGTCGCGGGGCGCGTCGGGCCAGGGCATTCGCCACGCCGTCCTGGACCCGGTTTCGATTCACCCCAGGTGGCAGGGGTTCAAACCAACGGATGACCTCGGCGGCATCCTTTCCCACCCAGACTTCCACGACGGTCGAACGCAGCATCCAATCCAGGCCGCGGGCGTTGTAACGGTCGGCCCAGCCCAGAGCGTCCAGAGGGATCGACTGGCCCGCCCGATGGAAGAGCCGTTCCAGAAAGGCCGGCAGTGTCTCTTCCGGAAGCGAGCGATCGGCGAGTTCCAGGATCCGCGGGGCCTCCGACAACGGGGCCGCATCGGCCAGGATTCGGGCGGCATCGCTGCGGGATTGCGAATCCGTCAGGCCCGCCACCCGCAGGAAGTCCCGCGCCCAGTCGCCCGAAGGCACGAACCCTGCCGGGGTGCCAGAAATCGGGGTGAGTTCGGAGGCAGTCGCTGGCAGCGGAGTACCGGGCGGGGTGGCGGGCGCGATCCGGGCCAGATCCGAGGGCAGGGGACGGTCCCGGCCGAGCCGTCCCAAACCCCAGCCGGAAGCCAGCCCAGTGAGAAGTGCCGCCCCCGCGATGTACCAGCGTCCTGAATGCATGCCCGTAAGAGTCGGCCTAGCCCTCGCGGTTCCGGGAACCGGTGTCAAGAACGGCGACGGGGGTGCATCTTGAGTGGGTCATGCCTGTAGGCCGCCTGTCCTCAGGCGGCGATGAGAAAACGCCCGCTGAGGGCAGCGGGCCTACCTCCAAAGGACGGACTCGAAGAAGAATCGGACCCGCGGAGCTCGCCCCTCCGACGCTCGTCCCTTCGGAAAGCGTCCCTTCGGAAGGGTCAGGCCTTGTCCTGGATCAACTCGCGTCGGGCACCGCTCATGAGCTTCTCGACGAAGTTCGTGCTGTAGTGGCCGCGACGGAAGTCTGGGTCCTGGAGGATCGCCTGATCGAAGGGGATGGTGGTCTTGACCCCGGTGATCATGTACTCGCTGAGGGCGCGGCTCATCCGGTTGACGGCTTCGGTGCGGTCTTTGCCCCAGGTGATCAGCTTCCCGATCATCGAATCGTAGTAGGGCGGGATCGTGTAGCCGGCGTACGCGTGGGAATCGAGCCGGACGCCGGCGCCACCGGGGGCGTAGTACATCTCGATCCGGCCTGGGCTGGGGCGGAAATCCTGGAAGGGATCCTCGGCGTTGATGCGGACCTCGATCGAGTGGCCGCGGAAATGGACGTCGCTCTGGGAGATGGAAAGCTTCTCGCCGGCGGCGACAAGGATCTGCTGCTGGACGAGGTCAATCCCGGTGACTTCCTCGGTGATGGGGTGTTCGACCTGGATGCGTTTATTGACTTCCAGGAAGAAGAAATTGCCCTGGTCATCGACGATGAACTCGACCGTGCCGGCATTGGTGTAATGGGCCATCTCGGCGATGCGCAGGGCGGCGCGCCCCATCTTCTTGCGCAGGTCCTTGAACTCCTTCCGAGCCAGCAGCGGCGACGGGGTCTCCTCGATCAGCTTCTGGTTGCGGCGCTGGATCGAACAGTCGCGTTCGCCCAGATGAATGATGTTGCCGCGGGTGTCGCCGAGGATCTGGAACTCGATGTGATGCGGGTTCTCGATGAACTTCTCGATGTACACCCCGCTGTTCCCGAAGGCTTTCTCCGCCTCGGTCCGGGCCGTGTGGTAACCCTTCACCAGGGAAACGTCGTTGTGCGCCACCCGCATCCCACGTCCACCGCCACCCGCCACCGCCTTGACCATGATGGGGTATCCGATCCGCTTGGCGATGGTCAGCGCCTCCTGCTCGGTCTCCACGATGCCTTCCGATCCCGGAGGCGTCGGGACATCGGCCTTCTTCGCCAGATTCCGGCTCAGGGCCTTGTCGTGCAGCGCATTCATCGCCGCCGATCGCGGCCCGATGAAGCGGATGTTGCAGGACTCGCAGACATCGGCGAAATGGGCGTTCTCGGAAAGGAATCCATATCCCGGGTGGATCGCGTCCACGTCGGTGATCTCTGCTGCGCTGATCAGGCGGTCGATCCGGAGATAGCTCTCCGAAGAAGGGCCATCACCGATGCAGATCGCCTCATCCGCCACCTGAACGTGCATCGAGTTGGCGTCGGCCTTGGAATAGACGGCGACGGTCTTGATGTTGAGTTCGCGGCAGGCGCGGATGATGCGCATGGCGATTTCGCCCCGATTGGCGACGAGGATCTTCTCAAACATGGCGGGAAGGGGATGGACCGAACGGACGGGGAACCAGCGGAGACCCGGATTTCAAATCGGGCGGATCCGGAACAGCGGTTGACCGAACTCCACCGGCTTGGTGTTTTCCGCAACGATGGCAGTGATGATCCCACGGCATTCGGCCTTGATCTCGTTCATCACCTTCATGGCCTCGATGATGCAGACCACGGTGTCCGGGCCGACTTCGACGCCGATATCGACGTACTGTGCGGCGTCCGGTGCCGGCGATCGGTAGAAGGTCCCGATCATGGGAGATTTCACTTCGGTCTCGTTGGAGGGGGCGGAAATGGCCGCGACGGGAGCCGGGGCGGGGAGTGCGGCCGGCGCTGCACCAGGCGGCCGGGAAAGATAGTAACCACCATCATCCCCATCGACAGGACCGGAAGTCCCCCGCTTGAGCTTGATCTTGAAATCCTTCTGCTCGAGCTCGAACTCCGCGAGGGAGTTCTTTTTCATCAAGTCGATGATCGCCTTGATCTCTTTCAGGTCCACAGCACTCCTCCAGGGAACCCGCACAAACCACGTGCAGGAGTTAGCGTCGTCTTACCCCGAAGCGAACCGGACAGCCCCATCGAAAAGAAGCTTCCGCGGTCCCACTTCAGATGGGCGGAACCTAGGGATGGGGCCCGTCCGGCGTCAAGAACCCACTCTGAATCGTGGGGGAAATCTTGCGTCAACCACGGGTAAATTGAGGGTTTACGTGCGGTCTTTATTGGTAACGACCGCTTGCAGCCCAAGTAAATAGCTCTGGACTCCGAACCCGGAGATTTGTCCGCGGCAGACGGCTGCAATCAGCGATCGATGCCGGAATTCCTCCCGGGCATGGATATTGGACAGGTGGATCTCGACGGTGGGAATGGCGACCGCCGCGATGGCGTCGCGGAGCGCGACGCTGGTATGGGTATAGGCGGCGGCATTGATCACGATGGCATCGAATTCGCCACGGGCTTGCTGGATCCAGGTCACCAATTCGCCTTCATGATTGGATTGCCGGAAGTCCACCTCCACCCCGAGTTCACTCGCTCGATCACGCACCATCCGCTCGATGTCGGCCAGCGTGTGGTGCCCGTACACCTCGGGTTGCCGGGTGCCGAGCAGGTTCAGATTGGGACCGTTCAGGAAGAGCGCCTTC
>CAMCFL010000355.1 GCA_945873715.1 Akkermansia muciniphila | reverse complement strand
CGTGACCGGGCGTTGGGTAGGGATCCTGTCCCAGCAACACGACCTTCACCCGGGAGGGAGGCGTCAGATCCAGCGCGCGGAAGAGGTGGGCTGGCTCGGGCAGGATCTGCTGGCCAGCCGCCGCCGCGTGATCAAGGAAGCGATCCAGGTCACGAAAATAGGGCTGGGCCGATTCGTTTCCGATCAGCGGAGCCCAGGGGGCGGGGATGGGAGGAATCATGAGCCTGAAAACCGAGGTTGTTGATCCACAGATGACACAGATCGCACAGATGAGGAGGCACTTGGTGACGTCCAAGGCGCGGGAAAAGGCTCATTGTACGGACGAGTTTGCCGTGGCCGAAAGCGGGTGCCCCATCTTTGTCATCTGTGGAAAGAACTCGGGTTCCCAGGATGAAGACCGCGCCGCGTCGAAGCCAGCGGTCAGGCGGTGGCTTCCTCGGGTGCCGACTCGGCGGGGATCGCTTCCTCGCCCTTGTCGGCCGGCGATTCGGAAGCGGTCAGCTTGCAGGAGGCGGTGAAGAGGGCGGTGAACAGGCCTCCGCTCAGGAGGCTGTTCCGGAAGAAAGTCCAGGTCTCGGGATATCCACCGGTACCCTTGGTCAGGGCTGTGATCCAGCCGTCGAGGGTCTTGACGTACTCCACGTTCCGGAACGGATTGATCCACCAGGCGGCGGTGTTGGTGATGAGATAGAACAACAGCGCTCCAAGGATGCCTCCCGCGAGCAGGCTGAGCCAGCGGTTGGACGGCTGGAACCGGCGGCCGAGCCCGAAGATCACCGCGTAGGCGGCGTATTGTCCGGCGAGATAGAGCCACCCGCCCGGGGTGAAGACGTCGTATCCCAGACCGAACTGATACCAGGAGTTCAGCGCCAGATCGGTGGTGAACAGGATCCCGAAGGTCACCCCCGCCCCCATCCGTCCCCGCAGGTAAACCCCGGCGCAGAACATCAGCGCGTAGGCGGCACTGAAGTTGGGGGGCATCAAGCCGGGCCAACGCGACGCCGCGAACAGCACCACGAACAACCAGGGCAACACACGATGGACAGTCTCCCGCACGGAGGCCAAGCCTACGGAGGCGACGGGGGGGCGCAATCCTGGAAGGGAGTTGCCAGAGCGCAGAACTCAGTTCCGCTGCGCAGAACCCAGTTTCCAGATGCCAGTGGCCAGAACCCTGCTTGGGACGAGATTCGGAGGGACGAGTTCCACGAGTCCGAATCTCGTGACCTGGAAGCAGGAAACCGACTGCCCACGAATCACACCAAACACACGAAACCGCTGCCCGGTTTGGTGTGATTCGTGTGATTCGTGGGCAACCAGCCTCTTCGGGCCGGCGTGCGCGCTGGTTTGAGGGAGACGTTTCGGACTCGCGGAGCTCGTCCCTCCAGAAATCTGGCGACCGGGATCTGGGATCTGGCGACCGGCGACCAGGTTCTTCCCGGTCCTTCACGGCCCGATCACCCGGAAGAATTCCGGCCCGGTGGTTTCCGGTTGGAACCAACTCCCAGTCCGTCCCGGGAAGGTGGCTCCCCCGAGGGGCAGCCACGGTCCCAGCGGGCTCGCAGCCCGTTCCACTTCATACCGGCGGTCGGCTCGGGTGGGCCAGGCGATCCGGACGCGTGAATTCTCCACCCGGAAAAGTTCCGCCGCCAAAGGGCGATCAGAGACCAGCGGCGATTGTCCCAGGAAGGCTTCCGCCGCATTCGACCAGCCATCGGCATCGGGATCGTCTGCGCCGTCTTGCGCACGGCTTCCCAATTCCCGGAGTTCCCAGTCGTCGTCGAGGCCGTCGGCGTCGGAGTCCACGATGGGAATCCCATGGAGGATCAGTTCGGCCTCGGTGACGACCCCGGTCATTCCCGTGGCTTCGTCGGTCACTGCGAGTGACCAGGTGCCAAGGGAACCTTCGAGCAGATGGCGTTTCGAAGAGTACCACCATTCGTCGATCATCGCGGTGGTCTGCATTCCGGCACGGTGCAGGACCGAACGGGTGCCGTCGGGAGAACGCAAGGTGATGCGGAGATCTCCCATGCGGGGGTGCTGGATCTTCACCCGCACTTCGACCCAATCGATGGACAAGGCCTCGGTGACCGCGAAATCGACCTGGGCACTGGTGAGTTCGAGTCGGGCGGTGGCGGCGGGCTCGCTGGCGGCAATGCCACGCAGGGTAGCCCCGTCGGTGTTGCCCACCAGCACCGCCGGGATCCGCGCGCCGTCGGTCGCGAGCATCACCAGTCGACCATTGCCCGCGTCACTGTTGGCGATGATGACCGACCGCGCTCCGGCGTCCGCCGCCAGACGGATCTTGTCGGCGAACTCGTTCGGGAGGCGCTGGAGCAGGGCGGCCGCGCCACCGACCGGCACGGGGATGGAACCGGATCCCACCCCGGCATCGACCAGCGGCAGATCCGCCGTGGGCTCGTCCGGGTGCAGGCCGGTTCCACCCGAGGCGGCGAAGGAGAGGGGACTGGAAACCCCGGGATGGGTCACCACCACGCGCAGGCCGTCGTCCGGGATGGGGAGCGGGTCGGTATGCAAGAGACGAACGCTCCGCCGGATTGCCGGGGGAAGCCCGAAGACCGGGCGTCGGGCGAGGTCCATCAGCAGCCCGGGATCCGGGGTGCCGTATCCCACGTTGTGACTGAAGAGCAATCCGGCCCGATTGGTGGCCAGATCCGGATCGGTGAGGTCGATCGGCCATGAAGCCAGCGCGAGGATGCGGTGGAGATCCGGGAGGGCCAGACCCGGCTGGGTGTCCAGGGCGAGCGCGGTCAGGCCTGAGATCAGCGGCGTGGCAAAGGACGTTCCCGCGGCACTCCGTGAGCCGTACAGGTAGTCCGACAGTTCGCGTCCGGCCGACGCGATCCGGTTGTTCCCGGCGTCTCCGACGGCGTCGAGGGTGAACAGTTGCGAGCCTTCGGAGACTTCTCCCCCGGGTGCGGCGACCAGCACGCAGGCACCGGGCGCGGAGTAACTGGCGACGAATCCGTCGCGACGAAGTCCAGCCACCGTGATCGCACCGGAAACGTTGGCGAAGCCGTCGAGGTTGGCGTCGCCCACGCCGCGTCGGCCGAAGTAATTCCGGAACCGGGTGTTCCCGGCGGAGCGGACGTAGACGGTCCCCAGTCCGCCGCGGCCCTGGGTCACGGCGTTCGACATGGCGATGCGTTCGACCAGGGTCGGCACGAGGAAATCGAGGTCGGCATTGCCCCAGCTGTGATTCTGGATGGGCACCTCCTGGGTCCGGTACTCGAAGGCCTGGGCCAGGTTCTCGGTCTCCGGAAGGTTGTCGACGGAATCGAAGATCACCCATCCGGTGACCCGCGACCGGGGTGCGGTGCCGGTGATGCCGATGGCGTTGTTGCCCCGGGCGGCAGCGAGTCCCGCGACAGCGGTGCCGTGGTACTTGCTGGAGGTCATGTGGGCTGAGTTGGTGGCGAGGGTGAACCAGTTGCGGGCCAGCTCCGGGACCCAGGCCGCCTGGAGATCCGGGTGGGTCGCATCCAGACCGTCGTCCACGATGGCGATGAGGACGTTCGAGCCCTCGGACACCGGCCACGCCGACCGGAGTTCCAGCCCGGACGAGCGTGGGGGGGCTCCGGCCGCGCCGCGCGAGGGTTCCAGATGCCATTGCTGGGCGAAGTACGGATCGTTTGGGGCCTTTCCCCATTGGCTGTGCAGGACGGCATTGAACCGCCGGCGCGACGGCGACGCGGCCTCGATCCGTGGGTCCCGCGAAAATGTGCTTCCGGCCGCGACGGCCTCCCTGGCGGTGTCGAAGGAAACCACCACCGACCGGTCATCGACCCGACGGGTGATCGGGCGTCCCAGTTCGACGAGGAGGGGTCCGAGATCGCCTGGGACGTGGGTCCGGACGAGAAGCCGGGTTCCGAACTCGATCCGGCGTCCCGATCCCGATTCCAGCATGGGCCAGAGCGTGGCGGTTCCACGTTCGTCACCGAGCGGCAGGTAAGTCTGGAGACCCGGTTCCCGAAGCGTCACGGAATCGGTGACCGCGGCCCTGGCGACCAGGGTGGTCGTCAGCACGATCAGGCCGCAGCCGATCCGGAGGGAACGCTTCACGCGACGGACCGTAGCCGCGTCTGGTCGAAGTTCCCAGTGGTCAGTCATTGGCGCGGGCTTGTAGGCCGCCTGTCCTCAGGCGGCGATGCGAGGAAGCGCCCGCTTCGGAGGGACGAGTTCCACGAGTCCGAAGCTCCGGACGTTGGGTGGGCGACATGGTGACGAGGCAATATCTTGAGCGAAGCGGGACATGCCCACGAATCACACCAACCACACGAACTTCATTGGGTGATTCGTGTGCTTCGTGTGTTTCGTGGGCAGGATTGGCTCAGGCCAGGGTTCACGGACTCGCGGAGCTCGTCCCTTGTATCTGGGAATGGTGTAGTTTGGCCGCGCCTTGGTTCGGGTGACTCTGTCACCCGGCACAAGGCGCCAGCGGGGGCCGGCCG
>CAMCFL010000354.1 GCA_945873715.1 Akkermansia muciniphila | reverse complement strand
CCTCAGGCGGCGATGAGGCAACGCCCGCTGAGGGCAGCGGGCCTACAATCGTGACAACAAACTCAAGATGCCCCCCCGCACGGCGTCCGGCGCGAGTCGTCGGATCCCAGGTGAGCGAGCGGAAGATTTCAGTTTCAAGATTCAAGTCGTCGCGGAGCGCACGATTGCCAAGGGAGGCAGCAGACGTCCCGTCGACGGCTTCAAACTCCCGGTCTTGAATCTTGAAACCGGGACTGCGCCCTCTCCGGCAGAGGCTAGAACCAGGATTCCTTGTCCTTGAACAACAGGTTGAAGGTCGTCATCGAGCCGTAGCAACGGGTGACATATTGCTGCCAGTCGAACTTGTCGGCTGAGGTCAGGCTCTCGCTCGAATTGATCTTCTGTTCCAGCACCCGGAGTTGGTTCCGCATCATGACCAACTTGTGGAAGAAGGCCTCGATCTCGACCTCCTTGGACTGGGTCCCGGCATCCCCGGGTTGCAACACCATCTTCCCGTCCCGCCAACGCTTGCCCAGTTCATGCACCGCCGCATCCGGCTTCTCCAGTCCGAGACGATTCACCGCTGCGTCCACCGTCTGACGGATCAATTCCGCCAGGGGCATGCTGCCACCGGACAATCCCGCGGTGGCCTCGGCCGGAACCAACGCGCTGGCCTCGGGATCCACCGGCTTGCGACCGTCCGCGAACTGGATCTCGGCCGCGTATTCGTTGATGGCCTTGACCACGCCCTCGCCGTACTGCGGGTGTCCGACCTTCATTCCCAGATGCAATTCCGTGAGCTTCATGGAAGGAACCCTGCCACGAAACGGAAGCGATTTCAGCGCCGGAAGCGCAGTAGGGGCGACTCATGGGAGGGAGGGAGGCGTTGCATCGGGGGGTGAAACCACCTTGGACGCGGTTGCCGATGCCGGCCGGGCCATCACCCAGGCTCGGATCAGGAAACCGAGGGCGAGCCCGCCGGCAAACACCAGCCAGAAGAGGATCGAACTCTTCGCCTCGATGCCGTGCGGAAGGTTCATGCCAAAGACGCTGGTGATCGCGGTCAGTGGCAGGAACAGGGCGGCGACGACATTCAACCGATGACTGGCCCGCAGCGCCTCGCGGCTGACCCGTGCCTGCTCCTCCCCATCCCGGGCGGTCCGATAGCTCAGCGCATTCCGGGCGTCCTCGAGCAGCAGGTCGAAACCACGTTCCAACTCGTAGGCGCGGTCCCGCATCTCGATCAGGAAGGCATCGCCTTTCAACGCTTCCCGCGCCGATTGAAGGGCAGCGTGCTGACTGCGGACCGCCCGGACCAGCGGCGTCAGCGCTTCGATGAGCATGAACAGGGCCGTCGAGTTGTCCGCCAGGTCGTACTGGACCGACAGCTTGGCCTCCAACTCCGCGTAGTCCTGAAGATGCCGCTTCAACCCGCCCGGCCCGGGGCCGCCGCGGCTGAACTGCCAGTCACCGGCCGTCGTGCGCCAGAACAGAACGCCCTCGCGTTTCGACGTGTCCGGGCTGGGCGGACGGTGGAGCACCAGCAGGAGGTGTCCCTCCTCGAACAGCGCGCGTTGCCGTCCAAAGGTGGAATGGCCCAGTCGGGCACGAAGGGCATCGGGAAGGTTCCAGGTCGGGGGAAGGATCATGGCATCTCCTTGGAATCAGTGTCTGGGCCATCCTGCGCCCGAAACCCGATCGACCGACACTGGAATCCCCTCAGCCGGTTGGAAGGCCGAAGATCTCAGTTTCAAGATTCCAACCGGCCAGAGCGACGCGCTTGTCATGCCTGTAGGCCGCCTGCCCTCAGGCGGCGACGGGGATGCGCCCGCTGAGGGCAGCGGGCCTGCAAGCCTGTCCGACAAGGCGCTTCACCGGCCCGGCGGATCCGGGCATCTTCCCCGCATGTCATTCCCGGAGGAACTGGCACCGCCGTTCGAGCGTGACGCCGTGGCCGACGTCCTGGCGCGTCTGGCGGCCCGCGGCGTCTACCTGGGAACCTCTTCGTGGAAGTATCCCGGATGGCGCGGCTTGCTCTACACCGACGACCGCTACACTTACCGCGGCAAATTCAGCACGACCCGCTTCGAGAAACTCTGCCTGGCCGAGTACGCCTCGGTCTTCCGCTCGGTCGGCGTCGATGCCGCCTACTACACCTTTCCCAGCGAGCGCTCGATGGAAACGCTCATGTCCCAGGTCCCGGATGGATTCCGCTTCTCCTTCAAGGTCACCGACGAGATCACCCTCAAGAAGTTCCCGCGTCTCGAACGCTTCAGTTCGCGACAGGGGGAAGCCAATCCCCACTTCCTCGATGCCGGCCTGTTCCGCGATGCCTTCCTTGCCCCCTGCATTCCCCACCGGGAAAAGGTCGGGCTGCTGATGTTCGAGTTCTCCCATTTCCATCCTTCGGACTACGCACGCGGCCGGGACTTCGTCTCGGACCTGGATCGGTTCCTCGGGGAATTGCCCACGGGCTGGGACTACGGGATCGAGATCCGCAACCGGTCGTTCCTGCACCCGGACTACTTCGATGTCCTGGCGAAGCACCGCGTGGCGCACGTGTACAATTCGTGGGATGCCATGCCCCCCATCGACGAGCAATGGCTGGCTCCGGGCAGTCGCACGAACCCGGATTGCTTCGGCGCCCGATTCCTCCTCCGACCTGGTCGTCGCTATCAGGAGGCCGTGGATGCATTCGCCCCGTACGACCGCGTTCAGGATCCCTACCCGATCGGGCGCGAGACCTTGGTGGACATGATCCTGACCTGCCTGCGTCAACCCCGCCCCGGACGGGCCTATCTCTACGTCAACAATCGGTTTGAAGGCTCATCGCTCGGCACGTTGGCGGCCGTCCTCAAGCTCCTCGACCTCCAACGACCGCACCTTCATCCACCGCTCTGAATCTTCCACCCTTCGCCACGTGTTCAAAATCGATATCGCCCCAACGCCCCGTAGGAGACGACGTCAGGAGACTCTGACTTCCATTCGGACGCGGGTCGGCCCACGCGCGTTTCGCGCCCGATTGAAGTGAGTCTCGTGACCTCGCCTCCTACGGGATGGGGGCGAACCCCCGGCTCCATGGGGACGGTCCAAGGCCAATCCACGTTCCCCGCCACTCCCCAAATGCACCTGCTTCCATGGGTGCCTCGTAGGAGACGACGTCAGGAGACTCTGACTTCCATTCGGACGCGGGTCGGCCCGCGCGCGTTTCGCGCCCGATTGAAGTGAGCCTCGTTACCTCGTCGCCTACGGGCGAAAGCCGGATCAGAACTTCTCCTTCAGGAATTTCCGCACCCGGCCCATCCGCTCCTCGTCGTAGAAGATCGGTCCGCCGTGGACCGCTCCGCGGACCACCTCAAACACGACCGAGGCCCCCGCCTGGCGATACGCCTCGTTCAACGCCTCGGACTGCTGAAGTGGCATCTGCGGATCCTGATCCCCATGCAGCAGCAGGAGCGGGGGATCGTTGCGGTCCACGTGAAAGACCGGACTGGCCAGGCGGGCCAGTGACACGGTGTTGTTCGGATGCCCTCCGAGCAGGAGTTCCAATGCCGGAATCCGGACGCCCAACCCGAACGCCGTGGATTGCTCCAGAATGGTCGTGAGGTCGGACGCGCCATAGAAGCTGATGATTCCCTGTACTTCGGAACGCTGGCTCCGGTCCTCACCCACGGCTCCCTCCAGTTCCGGATGGCCGTTCGAAACCCCGACCAATGCGGCGAGATGCGCCCCCGCGGAATCCCCGGCGATGACGATCGGTGGGTTCGTCAGTTGCCAGCGGGATCCATTCGCGCGGAGGAATCGGATCGCGGCCTTCAAGTCGTGGATCTGCGCCGGGAACTTCGCCTCGGTGGAAAGCCGGTAGTCCACGCTGGCGACGGCGTATCCCTCCTCGACCAACCTGCCGAGCGGCATGCCCGCTCGGGAACCCGAGCGCCAGGCTCCGCCATGGACCCACACGATCAGCAGACCACGCCGTGGGCCGGTGGGCAGATGCAGGTCGAGCTTCAACTCCTTGCCATCGACCCGGGCAAATCCGATCCCGTCCACCACGGTGCGACGCGACGACGGAGCATTCGACCGATTGGCCTGCGTCCATGCCGACGACGGATCGGGGAGAGGGGGCGGTTCCGTCGAAGCCGCAGGAACAGCCACCCCCGCGGCGGTCATCAGTCGTTGGACCGCGTCGACCGTCTCGAAGGAAGGTTTGAAATTGCCCGGGCGATGGCCCTGCGCGAGCAGGAGGGGCGTCCAACCATAGCGATTCTTCCGGTTCCAGACCTCGATCCGGGCACCGTGATCGGCGAGGAACTGGACGACCCGCGGCAGGTTCTTCAGCGCGGCTCCGTGCATCGCCGTCTCGCCGTTGGCATCCACCGCGTTGACGTCCGCCCCGAGGGTCAGGAGCCATTCCGCCGCCGCGAGGACCTCCGGTTCCTCGCCCGCCACTTCATTGGCGGCGGATCCCCCCACCCCGATGCCACACGCCACC
>CAMCFL010000353.1 GCA_945873715.1 Akkermansia muciniphila | reverse complement strand
CCCGCGCATTGGCGACCCGTCCCCGACTGCTCCTCATGGATGAACCTTTCGGGGCCCTCGACGAGATGACCCGGGATCGTCTCAACGAGGAGATCCTGCGTCTTCGCGCCGAGCAGGGTTGGACCGCGCTGTTCGTCACCCACTCAGTGTCAGAAGCCGTCTTTCTCTCCACCCGCGTGGTCGTGTTGCAGGCGAACCCGGGCCGGATCCGGCGCGACATCGCCATTCCCTTTCCCTTCCCGCGCACGGCCAGCCTCCGGAGCGATCCCGCCTTTCTTTCCCTCGTCGGGGAAGTCTCCCACGCCTTGCGTGAACTCAACGGGGCATCCACCGGAAAGGAAACTCATCCATGAAACGCTTCCTCGGAGATGCCGCGTGGCCCATGACGGTCCTCGTCCTGGTGCTGCTGCTCTGGCACGGAGCCACGGTGGCCTTCAAGATCCCGGCCTATGTGCTCCCGGATCCCCTGCGGGTGATCGAGGCCGGCATGGATCGGCATGAAAGCCTGGCGAAGGCAGTACGAATTTCGGCGGTTGCGGCAGTCGGCGGGTTCCTCCTGAGTGTTGTTGCTGGCGTCGCGACCGCCCTTTTGCTTGCCCAGTCGCCGTTGATACGGCGCTGCTTCGTTCCCTATACCATCCTGCTCCAGACGGTGCCGATCGTGGCCATTGCGCCGCTCATCCTGATGTGGTTCGGGAGCGGCCTGCGTTCGGTGATCCTCGTGGTGATGATCATCTGCCTGTTCCCGATCATCGCCAACACCACCCAGGGCCTCACCAGCGTTGACCGGAACCTGCTCGACCTGTTCCGCATGTCCAACGCCTCACGGATGCAGATCCTGTTGAAACTCCGACTCCCGCACGCCCTGCCCTCGTTCTTCACCGGATTGCGGATCTCCTCCGGCCTGTCCGTGATCGGAGCCTTCAGCGGGGAATGGTTCGCCTCCTCCAATACCGTCGGCGAAGGCGGCCTCGGCTATTCCATCATCTATGCCAGTTCCCAACTCCAGACCGACTACCTGTTCGCCCTCGTCCTCGCCTGCGCCGCCCTCGGCACCTGCTTCTTCCTGACCGTGGTCGGATGCGAATGGTTCTTCCTCCACCACTGGCACGAATCCGCCCTCAAGTCGGAGGAGGAGTAAACCGATGCTCAGAGCCCAAGGCCCCGGAGGATGGTGGCTGATCCGCCACCCCGACCATGCCCACCTCGCAGGAGAGTTCGCCGCCCTCTGGGGCAACGCGCATTTCCTCCAACCCGAACCCCGCGCCGATGTCATCGAGGGCATCCGCCGACATGACGACGGATGGTCCATCCGCGACCAGCGCCCCGTGATCACCCGCCAGGGAAAGCCATCGGCCTTCGGAGCCGATCTGGTCGGCAAGTACACCGCCTTCGAGGAGATTGACCTGCCCGAATACCTCGCCGTCCGGGGGCGGGCGCTGGAAGTCGTCGCCGAATCCAATCCCTACGCCGCGATGCTGATCTCGATGCACACCTGCAACCTGCTCACCGAGCACGCCGACCGAAGCACGCTCCAACCGGCACAACTGCCCCTGCTGGATTCCTTCATCGCCTACCAGCGCCAACGGCAGTCCGAACTCCTGACCGCCTGTGCGGATGTCGGGCGCTTCAATCACCTCCATCTCGCTCCCCACACGTTCAACGATCACTTCCGACTCCTCCAGGCCTGCGACAATCTCTCGCTCCTGTCCTGCGTTGACTACGCGGGCCCCGCCACCCTCCTCCATACCCTGCCCACCTGCGACGGCGGCACGCAGACCATCGACGTCCATCGCCTCGCCCCCCGCTGTTTCCGTCTCGATCCCTGGCCCTTCGAAGCCCGCAGGTTGAACTTCGAGATCCCCGCACGCTGGGTCGATGGCGAGGTCTTTACGGATTCGACCGAACTCCAGGCACGCTATACCGCCGCCGAAACCGTGCGCATCCCCGTCGAGTTGGTCGCGTGAAACCTCAAGCCACAAGGGGCTATCCGCAGATGACGCAGATCACGCAGATGTGGAGGCAACTGCAGGCACCCCATGAACGGGAGCTTCCTCACCCAGCGGGCGAGGAAGGTGCCGCGGCTATTGCCCTCATATCTGCGCCATCTGCGCCATCTGCGGATAGAACCCGCCCCCCTCATTCCCAGCCGTTCCCGACATGATGAAGCCCCCCCTCCGCCTCCTTGGAATCCTCGCGCTTCTCCTGACCCGCACCCTGGTCCCCTGCCTCGCCGAAACACCGCTCGTCCCCGTGACGATGCAGCTCGACTGGAAACCCAATGTCCAGTTCGCCGGAATCCTGGTCGCCCTTGAGAAGGGCTACTACCGCGAGGCCGGTCTCGATGTGCGGGTCCAACCCGTCGACCAGGAGATGAAGGTGGTCGAATCCGTCGTCCAGGGCACCAACTGGATCGGCTGCTCCGAGAGCGGCGTGCTGCTCGGCGCACGGGCCAATGGCGCTCCGATCAAGGCCGTCGGGACCATGCTGCAGGGAAGTCCGTTCTGCCTCATGAGCCTCGCCGAAAAGGGCATCCGGAAGCCCTCCGACCTCCGCGGTCACACCCTCGGGGTCCATCCCGACGCCAATCTCGCCCTCGACATCGTCCTGCATTCCGGCCGGGTTCCCCGTTCCGCCATGCGCTGCATCGACGTCGAACATTCCATCCAACCGCTGATCTCCGGTCAGGTCGACGTACTCATGGGCTATGTCATCGACGAAGCTGTCGCCCTCCAGACCGCCGGTCACACGCTCAACATCCTCCGCGGACACGAACACGGATACGTCGCCTACTCCCAGGTCTATTTCACTTCCGAACAACTCCTCGCCCGTGACCCGGCCTTGATCGCCCGTTTCCTCCACGCCTCCCACCGCGGATGGGCCGAGACCGCGCGTGATCCCGAGGCCGCCGTGCGACTGGTCACCGGCAAATACCTTCCCGGCATCGATGTCGAGTACCAGCGCCGTTCCCTCGCCGAGATCCTCAAGCTCGCCCAACTCGAAGCCGGCCCCGGATCCTACGGCACCATGAACCGCCGGACCTGGAAGAAGATGGTCAAGGTCTTCAACCAGTCCGGCATCCTCCAGCGACCCGTCACCGCCGCCGAGATGACCGACTTCCGGTTCCAACCCCAGACCGGCAGGGCGCCCCGGTAGCCTGAGAACCGCAACCCCCGCAACCCGTGATTCTGGAAGCCGCGGTTGTTTGTCCACAGATGACACAGATGTGAAGGCGGTTGGCGGTATCCAAGGCACAGGATCGCGCGCACCCCATGAGTGCGGTTGCAGTGGCGGGGAGCAGGCCCCTGATCTGTGACATCTGTGGATAGAACTCCCGTTTTGACGGTGATGCCCATGCCTCAGCCCATCCGACTCCTCCACTTTTCCCCGGGGACCGCCACCGATCGTCACGACAGCCATCGCGCCTGCCTGGGCATCGGATGGTTCCTCGACGAGGCCTGCCGCGAGCACGGCCTGACCCAACCGTGGGAACTGTGCTGGGCCATGCCCGCCCTGCAATCGAAGGAAGCCATCGCCCGCCTGCTTTCCGGAGCCTCCGCCCTCGTCGTTGCCACGCCCACCTACTCCCAGGGATCGCCGTGGTACGTCCGACGTTTCTTCGAGTTGAGTGCAGGTCTGTCGGCCTGGGGGGTTCCCGCCACCGCCTTCGCCACCGCCGGCGGGCTGAACACCGGAGGAGAAATAGCCCTCGCCGACACCCTCCGAAGCCTGCAAGGCCTCGGAGCAGCCACCTTTTCCTTCGCCCAGAAATGGATCGTGCTCGGCACCCAACAGAAGTTCGCCCCGGACGGAACCTTCGACCTGATCGACACCTGGTTCCTCCGTCAGTTCGCCCGCACGATCCTCCTTCACGCCCGGTTGCGACACGAACCCGATCCGGGTGCAGGCGAGCTCTGGGCCGATCGATTGGGCCTCGCCACCGACTACTACCGCCGGTTCCCGCCCGAGGCCGCCCTGGCCGCCTCCCTGGGACCGGTGCGCGACCGCCTGAACGCGCCGCTCATCGATCCACTGGCCTACGCCCGCTGGACCCAGGAACTCGGACGCGACGCCTCGCCCCCCGACGCCTCCGTCCTCCCCCATCCCGATCTGCTCCCCCGCCCTCCCGGGATGCCCCACGCCCACCCCGGAGGGGTGACGGACGGTAGCCCGGGGTGGCGCAGCGCCACCCCGGGTTGAAGTCGAAGAATGGGTCGCACCCCGGAGGGGGTGCCAGAAGCCCCGGGGAGCCTGCTCGGGGAAGGTCACAGACTCGCGGAGCTCGCCCCTCCGAACTCAGCCCTCCGAACTCAGCCCTCCGAGCTCGCGCCTCCGAGCTCGCCCCTGCGAACTCGCCGATCCACCTCGACCTCCGCCCGGCCGGGTGGATCACACTTTGGAAAGTGTGATTCATCCGGAGGAAATGCCCCACCTGCTGACGGCGTCCGGTCTCATCCCCGTTCATCCGCATCTTCCGAGTCTTCCGC
>CAMCFL010000352.1 GCA_945873715.1 Akkermansia muciniphila | reverse complement strand
ATCGGACTCCTGATCGATGCCGCCCGGGAGAAGGCTCGGATCGTGGAGGTGGACATTGGCCGGATCCGGCATGAGAGCCAGACGCTTGAAAAGCTGAGTGAAATGGCGATGCAGGTGGCGCGGGTGCTCCTCGAGCGGGCGGCCGAATGGGGACGCCTTCGAGTTTCCTTCATGCGGGATATCCGCGAGCGCGAACTTCACAAGGTGGCCAGCAACCCCCAAGGCCTGCGGATGCTCCAAGGCACCCAGAAACTGGCGTTGATCGACATGGACGGCACCCTCCTGGATGGGCGCTTTGTCCTCGCTCTGGCGGCCGATGCCGGACGTTCCGAGGCCATCGAGAAATTGCTGGACCATCCGAAGATGGATGCGGTCGCCCGTACCCGGAAGATCGCAGCCGTCTTCAAGGGAATCCGCCGCGCGGACTTTGAGCGGGTCGCGCGTGGAATTCCCCTGATGCCAGGTGCGGTGGAGTTGGTCGTTGGCCTCCGCAAACAGGGATACCTCGTCGGCATCGTGACCGACAGCTACCGGTTGGCGGCGGAAACGGTCCGACGCCGTGTGTTCGCCGATTTCAGCATCTCGCACGCGATGAAGTTCCGCGGCGACAAGGCTTCCGGTTCGATCACGCTCTGTCCCTTCATGCGTCACAAGGACGGCTGTCCCGATCACCGGTTGTGCAAGCGCAACGTCCTGCTGCATCTGCTGGAGGAAACCGGGTTGCCGGCGGATCAGGTTCTCGCCATCGGCGACGGCGACAATGACCGCTGCATGCTGGAGGCGGCCGGACGTTCCTTCGCCTTCCGACCCAAGTCGCGTCAGGTGAGCGAATCCGCTGATGTCGTGGTGCTGGATGACCTGCGCCAGATCCTGGCGGGCGCCAGTTGAGGTGCGCTGGAAGCGAGATCGGGAGGGACGAGCACTGCGAGCCCGAGATTCCAAAGGCTCATCTGGGGACTCGTGGAACTATCTGGGGACTCGTGGAACTCGTCCCTCCGAGCCTGCGGGCTCGCGTGTTTGCAGCCAAATCGATACCCTTTCCGGGCATGCTGATGTTCCGGGAAGGGATTCCTCCGTCGTGGGTGGACAAGGTACGGGCGAACCTGGGCCCGTTGCTGGTCGATCATGCCCACCTGGAGCGGAAGGCCGCGACCACGGCGATCACCCTGGAACGGTATCGTTGCCTGTACGCACGCGTTCACGAGTTGAACGCCATCGCCATCGAGGAACTCCAGCACTTCGAACTCGTCCTGCAACTGCTCAAGAAGCGGGGGATGGAATTCGGTCAACCCGTGCGCAGTCCGTGGATCTCCGGGATGATGGGCGCGATGCGCACGGGCAACCACCGCGAGCAGGTGATTGATCATCTGCTTGTCTGCGCCCTGATCGAGGGACGGAGTTGCGAGAAATTCCAGGTGCTCTCCCGGGCGCTCCAGTCCGCTGAGCCCGAGTTGGCGGCCTTTTACGGAAGTCTGGTGGAATCGGAGGGCAACCATTACGCCGCCTACCTGCTCATGGCCCGTCACATCGATGAAGCGGAGACCGATCGTCGGCTCGACTGGTTCCTCGACCTCGATGCGAAGCTGATGCGCGAGCCGCATTCGCTTCCAATCCTGCATTGAGAACGGGCGGTGCCGGCGGCATTCCGAGCCTGTAGGCCGCCTGCCCTCAGGCGGCGGTGGGAGCAGCGCCCGCTGAGGGCAACGGGCCTACCAACTCCCGAGCGAATGGGACTTCAGTCCTACCCCCAAAGGTGTAGGGAGGTGAGCTTGTCAGCAGGATCGGAAACGGGTCTAACAGGGGTGTTCACCTGTTCCCGGTGAGTCGTCCCCGATGAGCGTCCTGGCTGCCTTCAACCCTGGAGGCTGGTTACAGAAGTCCGGCGGGCGACCAGATCCGGCTCCGGCCATGCATACCCGCCTGACCCCATTGGTTTGTTCCCTGTCGGTCTGCCGTTTGGCGACCTGGCTTTTGCTTCTGCTGGCCTCCGTTGTCCGCCTTCGAGGCGAGATCACGGAGAGCATCACGAGCCTGACCGTCACGAACTACACGGGCTACGTGCTCGCGTCGGATTCGTTGTTTGGTCTCGACGGCTACCACCGGGACACCATCGCCGTGCGCTCGGTAGTCCGGTACCTGCGGTCCACCGCGACGACGGACTACATCTTCGATTACACCTATCAGTATCGGTTGGTGGATCCGAACGGGGTGGCGCAGCCGTTGATCGTCGGGCTTGGGACCAACACGGTGGCGAGCGCCGTGGTCGTGGTGAATCGGACGGGGCCGATCATCATTATCACCGATGTCACCCACTCGATGCAGCTGAAGCCCGCGGAACAACTGGATCCCTACACCCAGTACCGGGTCGAGTTGACGCTCTTGCGGCGACCGAATGGAACTTTGATCCGACCCAAGGCGACCGGGGACGAGGAACTGACGCCGGCCGCCACCTACCTGCATTTCCCCAGCCTGACGGCCACCGATCTGGATGTGAACGTCATCCCGGTGATTGAAGGGGGCGGCTGGACGCGGACCTACCTGCTGAACGGAGGCGGGGCGAAGAGCAACCTTCAGGCGCAGGTGAACTTCAAGGTGCACCGTTGGGATCGCTGGAACATCTCGCCCCTGATCAACAGCGTGGACCTGAGCTTTCGCGTGGAACTTCGGGATGCCAATACGGATGCCATCATTCCGCTCGCCGAAGACTTCTTCACCTCCACCCGTTCCCTGGCCACCTATACCACGGCGGATCCGATGGTACCGTCGGTAGCCAATCTGGTTCAGACCCTCTCCTTCTCTCCCACCACGCAGCTCGATCCCATCAACAAGCTGTACAAGCTGAAGGTGACGATCGGGCACTACCGCACCTCGCTGTCGGCGTTCCCGGACGATGGCAACTCCATCAGCTCGATCAACCAGCGGTTGCTGCACCTGAATGGAAAGCTTTTCTTCGGAGCGATCGAGACGCGGTTTGACAGCATTGCCAACAATCCGGTCCAGGGTGCCATTTCGGGTGGGACGATGCCGACGACCCTGGCGGTGGACGGGCAAAGTGGGTTTCCCACCGGCCACCCGGGTCGTACTTATGGCGATGGGACAGCGCTCAGCGTGCGGGTGGCATCGAACGGTTCGGCCACGCTTTCGGCGGGTTCGGTGGTCCTGACTGGGCCGACACCGGACGAGGAGTTCATCGAGAATGTCCGCATGGCACGTGGGGCAGTGACGTTGGATACCCTCGGTGCGCAGGCCGCTCTCGGCGTGTATCATCCGGCCGGGTTCAGCTACGCCTTCGGTACGGCAGGCAAGCTCACCCTGGGCCTTTCCATCTTCCAGAACATCCGTCTGGGCCAGAACCTCCGGCCCGTTTCGGATCCGGAGTATCCCAGCTTCGCGGGCGATGTCTGGGCGGTGGACGAGAGCAAGCCGGTCTGGATGAAGATGTCCGGGATCAAATGGCTGGTAAACCAGGGGCGGTTCGAGTGGACCCCAACCGGCGAGGTGGAGTACGTGCGGAAGGCCGAGTACGAGCGATTGGCGGCCTCCAGTGCGACGGTTGGTAAGGTCAAGCCCTCGAACGAGCGCTACTACCAGTCGGTGGACAAGGTCCTCAGTCCGAAAGTCATCGTCGAGGCCAATGAAAAGGGCGCGGCCCTCCTGACGGTGACGTTCGGGTTCAAGGCGGGGAACCTCGCTCCGCATTTTCCCTCCTCGACCATCATGTCCTGGGCTGCCGGTGGGGAGCAGGCGATCGACCAGGACGAGGTGGTGCCTTCCAAGAGTTTCCTTCCCGGTGCCGCGGTGCTGAGCGGGTACTCGCGCGATTGTCAGGACATCGATTGCGGCACTACTGCGGGATTGGACACGATGCTCTTGAAGCCGGTGGACGACGAATTGCGCTTCACTCCAGACGGTGGACTGCATGGCATCGGGAATCTGAGCGCGCCCAAATCGGTTTCCTGGGGTTGGATTGCCGAACCCAGCATCCAGAAGTATGCCCATCAGACCGATCCCTTCACCGAGGGGAGCTTCCTGATGTCGGGCTTCTTCCTGCGTGGGGATCGCGCGACCAATACCGTCATCTTCCTCAAGCCCGGAACCATCCTGTTCAGCGGCTTCACGGTTTCCAATCAGGCGTTGACCCGGGTGGAGCGGCCGAAGGGTCCGGGGTACGCCACCGGCTTTGCCGATTACGCCGGCATGAATTTCCGGGTGGCGATCAACGGGAACAAGAAGGCCCAGAGCGTCATCGCCGGCAAGCCGACCGGAGATTATCCGCTGACGGGACGCAGCAAGTACTACGTGCGCTTGGGTGGCGTGAATGGGATTCACGAGGCGGTGTTCGGTCAGTTCCCGGAGACCTTCGTCCTGTACGGATACCCGGTGAACTTCGACAACTTCGGGTTGTCGTATCTCGACACCGAGAACAAGGACTCTCGGACGCAGGGCTATCTCACGGTTCCGGGCCCGTCTAACTTCAAGCAGAACTTCGAGGAGTTGAAG
>CAMCFL010000351.1 GCA_945873715.1 Akkermansia muciniphila | reverse complement strand
AAGCTCCTGCGAATCGACCTGACCGACGCCGTCGAGGCCGAGGCGATGTTCTCCCGGCTCATGGGCGAGGAAGTCGAACCGCGACGCCAGTTCATCGAGGACAACGCACTCAACGTCCGCAATCTCGACGTCTGATCCCGGCTCCACCGCCAGATCCCGTCCCCCGCACTTTCATCCGTTCCACCTTCCTTCGAATCCATGGCCGACGAAATCATCCCCCCCGGCAACGCCTCGACCCCGGCCTACGCCGCCAACGAGAAGATCGGAAAGATCAATGTCGCCGACGAGATCAAGAACTCGTTCCTCGACTACTCGATGTCCGTGATCATCTCACGGGCGCTGCCGGACGTCCGAGACGGTCTGAAGCCTTCCCAGCGGCGAACGCTGTTCGCCATGCATGAGCTGGGGGTCATGCCCAACCGCAAGCACCTGAAGTGCGCGCGTATCGTGGGCGAGACCATCGGCAAGTATCATCCGCACGGCGACCAGGCCGTCTACGCCACGATGGTGCACATGGCCCAGCCATGGGCCATGCGCGAGCGGTTGGTCGATGGCCAGGGCAACTTCGGTTCCGTTGAAGGTGATCCCCCCGCGGCCATGCGCTATACCGAGGCGCGATTGACGCATCTCGGGGCGGTCCTGATGCAGGACATGGATCAGGACACCGTCGACTTCGCCCCCAACTACGACGAGTCGATGCACGAGCCGGTGGTTTTCCCGGCGGCCTTCCCCAACCTGCTCGTCAACGGCGGCACCGGCATCGCGGTCGGCATGGCCACCAACATGGCTCCCCACAACCTGGGCGAGACCATCGACGCCATCTGCGCGCAGATCGACGAACCGGAGATCACGATTCCGCAGTTGATGCGGTTCATGAAGGGGCCGGATTTCCCCACCGGTTGCACCATCTGTGGGATGGAGGGGATCAAGCTCTACTTCACCACCGGTCGCGGTTCGGTCCGCATCCGCGGCAAGGTCGGGATCGAACAGCTCAAGGGGAACCGCGAACAGTTGGTCGTCACCGAGATCCCCTACAACGTCAATCGCGCCACGTTGGTGGAGAAGATCGCCGACCTCGTCAATGAGCGGACGCCGGGCTTCACCGAGATCACCGCCATCCGCGATGAATCCGACGAGAACAGCCGGGTGGTCATCGAGTTGAAGCGGGATGCCATCCCCAAGGTGGTCATCAACAACCTCTACAAGCACACCCAGCTTGAGACCAGTTTCTCGGTCAACGCGCTGGCCATCGACCGGGGCCGGCCAAAGACGCTCAATCTCAAGGACCTCATCAATTGCTACGTGGAGCACCGCCGCGAGGTGGTCCTCCGCCGTACCCGCTTCCAGTTGCGCAAGGCCGAGGAACGGGCCGAGATCCTCGAGGGCTACATCTGCGCCCTCCGCAACCTCGACGATTTCATCCGGGTCATCCGCAATTCCAAGAACCGGGATGAAGCCCGGGGCAAGCTGCTGGATTTCGGCTGGACCAAGGCCCAGGTCGAGAACTGGGGGGTGTTCCTCCGGTCCGATGGTCGTCTGGTGAACGGCAAGTACTCCCTGACGGAGCGCCAGGTGGATTCCATCCTCGAACTCCGCCTGTACCAGCTCACCGGCCTGGAAATCGACAAGGTCGAAGAGGAGTACCGCGGCCTCCTGGAGCGCATCAAGGACCTGCTCGACATCCTCGCCCGCGAGGCGCGTGTCCTCTCCATCATCAAGGCCGAGTTGAAACAGGTCCGGGACAAGCACGCCACGCCGCGCCTCACCCAGATCGTTCCCGACGAGGGCGACATCGCCATCGAGGATCTCATCGCCAACGAAGGGGCCATCGTCACCCTCACCCACAACGGGCTGATCAAGCGGACCAATGTCGCTTCCTACCGTTCCCAGAAGCGGGGCGGCAAGGGCGTCATCGGCATGTCCACCCGCGAATCCGAAAAGCCGGAGGATGCCGATTTCATCGAACGTCTCTTCACCGCTTCCACCCACGATTACCTGATGTTCTTCACGAACCTGGGTCGGGTGTACGTGGAGCGGGTCCATGAGATTCCCGACATGGGCCGTGCCGCCAAGGGCCGATCCATCGCCAATCTCCTGGAACTGCGGGCCGATGAGAAGATCCAGGCCCTCGTCCGCGTCGGCGCCAAGTACGGAGCCAACAAGGAGGAACAGACCTGGCAGCAGACCAACGAACTCTTCTTCGTCACCCGTCAGGGCACCGTCAAGCGCACCGCCCTGTCCGATTTCCAGAATGTCCGCAAGGGCGGGATCATCGCCATCAACATCGAGGCCACCGACGGTCTCGTCGATGTGAAGCTCACCTCTGGCAACAACGAGGTGGTCCTCATCACCCGCGAGGGAATGAGCATCCGCTTCCACGAAGAGGGTGTGCGGTCGATGGGCCGATCTGCCACCGGCGTGAAGGGCATCGAACTCGAGAAGACCGATGCGGTCGTCGCCCTCGCCATCGTCGATCCCACCGCCACCCTTCTGGTGGCCGGGGAGAACGGCGTCGGCAAACGAACCGAATTCGAGGAGTACCGTCTCCAGTCCCGCGGCGGAAAGGGCGTCATCACCATGAAGACCGGCGAGAAGACCGGAGCCCTCGTCGGTGCCCTCACCGTGGCCGATGGCGACGAACTCATGCTCATCACCGTGGGCGGCCAGATGGTCCGTATCCCGGTGAAGGGCATCCGCGAAGCCGGCCGGAATACCATGGGCGTGAAGCTGATCGATCTCGCTCCCAAGGATCGTCTCCAGGCCATCGCGCCCGTGATCACCGAGAACCAGGAAGACGAGGCCAGCGGCGACGCCCTCCTGCCGGTGGCATGAGGTTGGAGGCCGAGGGGGCGGCTACTTCGCCCCCTGCAGGATCCATTTCTCGACCAAGGCCACCTGCCTGGCGGAGAGCGTGTGCTTCTCCGGTTCGGGCAGGTCTTCGTCCTTTCCTGCCAGGATTGTCAGAATGGAGCTCTTCGCCGGGTTGCCCGGAGTGATCACCTTGCCGTACCCGGAGCCGCCCTTGAGCACCGCTTCCGCGGTGTCGACGGCAAACCCGCCCTTTGCCGACGGCCCGGTATGACAGGAACCGCAGGCCTGAGCGAATACCGGCCGAACGTCGGTGGCGAAGGTCACGGGTTTGATCACCTCCTGGATCGGGCCATCGGGCCAGACGGCCCCTCGGTCAATCCACGCCCGCAGGATCCCGATCTGCTCGGCGGTCAGCTTCTCAGATTGCCCGGGTTTGTCGGATGGCGGCGGCATCAGCATCTCGTCGATGAGATTGCTCACCATGTGGATGATCGCGCTTCCCTCGCTCTTGCCGGCCAGGATGGCCGGACCGTAGTCGTCAGTCACCTTGAAGGCACCCTCCCGGGTATCCATGCGATACTTGCCCTTCTGCTTCTCTGCGCCGTGACAGGACAAACAGGACTCCTTGAAGATGGGATAGACGTCGCGCGTGAAATCCACCTTGCGCGATACCGGCAACGGGATCTTTGAGGGATCGATCTTGGCCTTGTCCGCCGCCAACGCGACGGGGATAGCCACCAGGAGGGGCAGCAGCACTTTCATGGGAGTGGAGGCATGTTAACAGGGCTGCGGCGATTTGGGAACTGACGCTTGCCCTGTAGGAGACGAGGTCACGAGACTCACTTCAATCGGGCGGGGAAGGCGGGTGGGTCAGGTCGCGTCCGAATGGAAGTCAGAGTCTCCTGACGTCACCTCCTACAGGGCACCGACGGAAGCAGGCGCATCTTGGGAGTGGTGGGGAACGTGGATGGGCCGGGGTGCGTCCCCATGGAGTGAGGGTCTCCCCCAAACCCGTAGGAGACGAGGTCACGAGGCTCACTTCAATCGGGCGGGGAGCGCGCGTGGGGCGAGGCGCGTCCGAATGGAAATCAGAGTCTCCTGACGTCGTCTCCTACAAGGCGCCGATGGAAGCAGGTGCATTCCGGGAGTGGCGGGGAACGTGCGTGGGTCGTGGTACGTCCCCATGGAGTGAGGGTCTCCCCCAAACCCGTAGGAGACGAGGTGACGAGGCTCATTTCAATCGGGCGGGGAAGGCGGGTGGGTCAGGTCGCGTCCGAATGGAAGTCAGAGTCTCCTGACGTCGTCTCCTACAAGGCCCCGATGGAAGCAGGTGCATTCCGGGAGTGGTGGGGAACGTGGATGGGCCGGGGTGCGTCCCCATGGAGTGAGGGTCTCCCCCAAACCCGTAGGAGACGAGGTGACGAGACTCATTTCAATCGGGCCGGGAGCGCGCGTGGGGCGAGGCACGTCCGACTGGAAATCAGAGTCTCCTGACGTCGTCTCCTACAAGGCGCCGATGGAAGTAGGCGCATTCCGGGAGTGGCGGGGAACATGCGTGGGTCGTGGTACGTCCGGATGAAAGCTTGAGTCCCCCTGCATTCCGCAGGAGACGAGGTCACGAGGCTCACCTCTGGGTGGGTGGGGAATGTGGATTCAGAAAGCAGCTGCCCACGAATCACACGAAACACACGAAG
>CAMCFL010000350.1 GCA_945873715.1 Akkermansia muciniphila | reverse complement strand
GATCGGCTTCCTGGCGGCCGTACGCGACTTCGACGCCAAGCTTCCCGCGCTCCAACAGACGCTGGCCCAGGCCGGCGCGCCCGACTCCCCCGCCGGCAAGGCCGCAGCCAAGGCGGTCACCGTCAATCGCGCCCTCCGCTCCAACAATCTCATCGATCTCGTCGTCACCGGATCTTTCCTCACCCTCGCCGGGTTGGTGGTCCTGATCGCCCTCTACGAATGGTTCCAACTCGTCCGGGGAAGGCGTCCGCCCGACCTGCGCGAATCCGAAGCGGTGTGGCGGCCGCTGGACCCCGTGACTCCCTCGCCCCTCAGCGCCCTCGGCGCGATGACCGTCGCCGTCGGCCTGGCCCGACACCTGACCGATCAGGACGTCATCGACAACGCCGCCGCTCAGGCCGTTGCCGGCACCGGTCCGGCCTGCGGTCCGCGGGTCTTGATCGACGTCCCCGAGGTGCGGGAATCCGTGATCCGCGAGGCGCGCTCGGATGCCTATGTCGCCGTCACCGAAAAGCGTTTCGACGGCATCAACCGCTGCTGCTGAAAGCATCCCGAATCCTCCCATGCGCATCGGCCTCTATGGTGGTTCGTTCGATCCCGTTCATCTCGGGCACCTCCTGGTCGCCGAGGCGGCCTGCGAGGAGATGGCCCTCGACCGGATCGTCTTCATCCCGGCCGCGCGTTCGCCCTTCAAGCCGGGTTCCGCCCCGGCGCCCGATGCCCTTCGACTGCGCTGGCTCCGGATCGCGCTGGCGGGACGTCCGGACTTCGACGTCGACGACCTTGAACTCCGTCGGGGCGGCACCAGCTATACCATCGATACCATTCGCGAATATGCCGGGCGTTACCCGGCGGCGGAGCTCTGCTGGCTCATCGGAGCCGACCACGTGCCCACGCTCAACCTGTGGCGTGAGGCCGAAGTCCTGGCCCGGTCGGTGGAGTTCATCATGATCCCGCGCCCAGGAAATCCACCGGAGGCACCTCCCCCTCCTTTCCACGTCCGTCCCCTGCGCGGATGGCCGTTGGGGGTCTCCTCGTCCGAGATCCGGGAACGAATCCGCACCGGGAAATCCGTGGATCACCTCCTCCCACCCCATGTCTCGGAGTCGATCCAGCAGACCGGGGCCTACCGACCGGTCGCGGCGTAGGAGGATCGACGCGGCTTGGGTGACGCCATGTGGGATTTGGCGGTTTGGAATCTCAGGCCGGTACCGGCGGGCCGCCGGATACCCCCGTTCAAGCATGAAACTGCAGTGATCTATCCGCAGATGGCGCAGAGGACGCAGATGGGGAGGCTCTTTGAGTCTATCGAAGACGAATCAGCGATCTTACCCTGCGGGCTGCTGCGACGCAGGTTGACACTGCCCCCACCGCAGGAAGAAGCGCATCGACTGGAGGGTTCCTGGGCAGGTGCGGAGCACCGAAGGAATGTAGCCCACAGCGGCAGCTGTGGGTGGAAGGATTCCCTTACGAAGCAGCAGCCCCGGAGGGGCGAGGGATGCTTGTTTCCTTCGCCCCTCCGGGGCTCCTGTCCCTCTGCGCCGGGTGACCCACAGCTCCCGCTGTGGGCTACCCTCCCACGCCGCTCCGCGGCTGCGAACGGAGGAACTGGCTCTCCCTTCTTGGGGCACCGTCAAGATGCTCCCGCGAGGAAAAGTTGAGGGGGAAATGGCCGCGTTCTCTGCGCCATCTGCGCCATCTGCGGATAGACCTCCGGTTTTTGGCTTTGAAACGTGGATTCGTGGATGCCAAATCCCGACATGAATCAGACAGCCCCAGTCCGGCACAGACCTTGCTAAATCCGACCGCACTCACCCGCCTACCCCGATGAACCTCCCGGCACTCAGTCCACTTCACCGTCGCCAGGCGTTCACCTGGATCGAATTGCTGTTGGTCGTGATCGTGATCGTCGTCCTCGCGGGCCTGGTTCTCCCGCTGACGGCTACCAAGGACGGTCGTGGACACGGCCGCATCAAGTGCGTGAACAACCTGAAGAACCTCGGTCTGGCCGCCCGGATTTTCGCCACCGACAACGACGGCAAGTTTCCCTGGCAGGTGCCGATCGCGAAGGGCGGGTCGATGGAAGAAATCGGGAATACCAACCGCATCTGGCGGCACTTCCAGGTCCTCTCGAACGAACTCTCAACGCCCTGGATCCTACTCTGTCGCACGGACCCCCGACTCTCGAAGCTCAACACTTCCGGAATGACCTTCAACACCGTCAGCAACTCCGACGTCCTTCGGTTCGGCCACAACGATCACGTCTCCTATTTCCTCAACGTCAGCGCGAGCGAGGAGGAACCCGGATCGATTCTCGCCGGTGACCGTAACCTGACCCGCAACAACAGCCCGATCCGCGGCCGGATCGCTCCTGCCCCCAGCGATGTCTTCAACTTCACCACCCCCGGCCATCACGATGGTGCCGGAAACCTCGTGTTCGGCGACGGATCGGTCCAACAGGCGTCCCGGGGTCGCGCGCCGAGCGTCTTCGCAGACGCCTTCGGGGTGAAGGGAACCAACCCACCTGCCCTCCTGCTGATCCCATGAAATCTCCCTCGCGCGTCCCAACCGTGGCCGTCCTGCCAACGATCACACTTTATAAAGTGTGATCCTCAATCCGGGAAGGTGAGCCATCCGACGCTGGGGGCATCTTGAGCTTGTTGTAATCGCTGCAGGCCCGCTGCCCTCAGCGGGCGCTTTCACTCTCCCGCTTACCCTGATGAACCTCACGGCACCCAACCCGCTTCACCGTCGCCAGGCGTTCACCTGGATTGAATTGCTGCTGGTCGTCGTCGTGATCGTCTTTCTCGCGGGCATGTTCCTTCCGGCGCGGAGTTGGCCGAAGGGCCCCGGCGCCACCCGTATCAAGTGCGTGAACAATCTGAAGAACCTCGGGCTCGCCGTACGGATCTTCTCCACCGACAACGACGGCATGTTTCCCTGGCAGGTGCCGATCGCGAAGGGCGGGTCGATGGAAGAAATCGGGGATACCAACCGCATCTGGCGGCACTTCCAGGTCCTCTCGAACGAACTCTCAACGCCCAGGATCCTGCAGTGCCCGAAGGACCCGCGACTCTCGAAGCTCAACACTTCCGGAATGACCTTTAACACCGTCACCAACTCCGCCGGCCTCCGGTTCGGCCACAACGATCACGTGTCCTATTTCCTCAACCTCAGCGCGAGCGAGGAGGAACCCGAATCGATTCTTGCCGGTGACCGTAACCTGACCCGCAACCACACCTCGATCCGTGGACGGATCACCCCTGGCACCAACGACGTTTTCGACTTCACCACCTCCGGTCACGATGGCGGTGTCGGCAATCTCCTGTTCGGTGATGGATCGGTCCAACAACCGTCCAGACTCAGCGCCTCCCGCTTCTTCGCGGATGCCTTCGCGGTGAGGGGAACCAACCCTCCACCCATCCTGCTGATCCCGTGAGCCAGAACCGATCTGCCTCCCTCCTACTTCCCCGCCTGCACCGTCACCGGGATCTCGATCTCCGATTGGATCTCATTCCGTTTCTGGCGTCCGATGACGATGCGCCGGGTCTCGGGCATCAGGGCGTTGGCGAGGTACCCGCTCATGTGGGGGAGATGCCGGTTCTCGAAGTGCACGATGTGGGCCCCCTCGGTCAGGACCGGCACCACGGCCACGGCTTCAATCTGGATCGTTCCCGCGCCGGCGCGGATGGCCTCCGGTTCCGGGAAACGAAAGGTCTTCAAGTCCAGCTTCCGCACGATTCCATCGGATCGGAACGTCACCTGACTGACAACGTTGGAGACGTAAGCCCCGGCTTCCCGCGGGCTCACCGTGCCATTCCGGTCGAGATCCACGACGGCGTTGAAACGGGCGGCCACCTCTGTCCCCGGCGTGATCGAGAGGAAGAGTCGGATCTGCTCCGGCGCCACGTCGATCAGGACGGCCTGCAGACACTCGTCCTGTCGATGGGCGTGAAGCAGCGGCATCACCATCGACCCTGCCAGCAAGGCCAACCCGCGCAGGCGACTGACGCCAGACCGGAGGGCCAGGGTCATGGCTTGGTCAACTTCCGGCCGTAGTCGTTGGTCGGATCGCGATAGATCGTGTGGATGTGATTGACGGCCGAGCCACCCAGCTTCTGGGGCGCGTACTCGATGTGAACCGTCGGGCCCTGGATCCGGAAGTAGACGGCACTTCCGGGTTGGGTCGGACCGCTCCAGGCGAACCACGTCTCCGCGAGGTTGGCCTCGATCTCCGTCATCTTCACCTTGGTCGCGGCTTCGCTGGAGATCCCCACCCATTGCCGGATGAGATCCAGGAGCAGGACCTTCTGCGCGGCGTTGAACGTCGAGACCTTCACCCCCTCGGGCGCGAGCGTCTTCCCGTCCTGTCCGGGGCCGAGGACCACATCCCGGAAGACCGGCCCCAGAATCGCCGCATCCCGCTGCGTGGCATCGAGCGCGTTGATCAATCCGAAGGCCTTGTCGTTCTCGGCTCCCAGCGGACGAACGGTCTTGCCGTTCAGGGT
>CAMCFL010000349.1 GCA_945873715.1 Akkermansia muciniphila | reverse complement strand
CAAGATCCTGAAGCGCTGGGATTCCGGCGCCGAACCCACCTCCGCCGAGGTCACCAAGGCCATCGAAGAGGCCTTGAAGGCGAAGTGACCTGACATCGGGTCCTCGGGTGCGTCCGAGTCGATGGACCGGTCGCCCCCTTCTGTCTCATGCGATGGGGCAACGGGCGACCTGCCGGTTCAGTTCTCCGGAGATGTCTTAAAGCAAGCCGCGTTCGTCCAGTTCATCCTCGTCCAGGCCGAGGTAATGCCCCAGTTCGTGGAGGTAGGTGATGCGGACTTCCTCCCGATAAACTTCTTCGTCGCCCTCGGCCATGCCCCAGAGGTTTTCGTAGAAAAGGAGGATCTGGGGAGGTGCGGGGAACTGCGCATCCAACGAGGCGCCCAAGGGATTGCCGGAGAACATGCCCAGTAGATCCTGCTCCCAGCCTTCTTCCAGCAGGGCCTGGCTCGGTGCCGCCTCATAGATCACCGGGACGTTGGATGCGTGCCGGTGGAGTTCCTCCGGCAGTGACTGGAGCGTGTTCCGGACTTCTTCTTCGGCGGTGCGGATGAGACATTTCGTGGTCGCGTCCATGGGGTGAAGTTGTCCGAAAGGGGAGGGCGGCGACAGCGGCAACGTTTCCCCGTGACGCCCCCGTTGGAGGTTGGTCGAACTCAACGCTTGCACCGTCGATCTCTGCCGATAGGCTGCACGCCAGTCTTCACAAGCACTATGCGCATCGGATTGAAGCATCTCTCTTTTTTCGTCGTCATCGCCGCTCTCTCCGCGGGATGTGCCAGTGCCGAGCGCAAGCTCGGTCGTGGTCTCACCAACCTGACCGAACCTCTCCGGATGGGAGAGATCAACCGAGCCTACGAACAAACCTACTTGTGGGATGGGCCAGAGGCCGCCTACGGGCGAGGCATGATCCACGGGTTCAATCGCACCGTGGGCCGCACGGTGGTGGGTGCCTTCGAAGTCCTCACTTTCCCCATCCCGTCAAAGCCGTATTTCCTGCCTGAGAATCCGGTTTATCCCGACAGCTACAAGCCGGGCATCCTGGATTCCAGCGCGGTGCGGACCGATACTTCGCTCGGGTTCGATTCGACGGACGTGGCGCCGATGTTCCCGGGCAGCCGTTTCAAGGTCTTCGAATGAGCCGTGCGCACTGGACCTGAACGGTCCTGCGATCCATCCACGCGCCAACCCTGGTTGGCGCGTTTTCATTTTCCACCATGCCGCTCACGTGCCGCTCCGGTTGCAAGGTCAACCTCCTCCTCAACATCCTCGGTCGGAGACCGGATGGATTTCATGATCTGGAAACCCTCTTCCTGCCGGTGCCGTTGCACGACGAGCTCCAGTTCGAGACGGCGGACGCGGGCGTCCACCTGACCTGCAATCGGGTCGATCTGCCCGTGGATGGCTCGAATCTGGTCCACCGGGCGGCCAGCCGGTTTTTGGCGGCGGCAGGTCTGCAGAGGGGTGTGCGCATCCATCTGGAGAAGCGGATTCCCATGGCAGCCGGTCTGGGGGGGGGGAGTGGCAATGCCGCCCAGACCCTGCTGGGGATGAACGAGCTTTTTGGCCAACCCCTGGACGCGATGGTGATCGATGGGTTGGCGGCGGGCCTGGGCTCGGACATCAATTTTTTCCTCCAGGAACGCCCGGCACTGGCCCGGGGGCGGGGGGAGCAGGTGACCCCATTGGACCCGTTCCCGATTCTGTCCGGTCGAGGCCTGCTGCTGCACCATCCGGGGTTCGGGATCTCCACGGCGTGGGCATACCAGCAACTCGGTCGATTCCCGGAGGGATTGAATGGTCGTCCAGGGCGGGCGGAACGACTCGTTGCCCAGTTGACCGCCGGCGACCTGCCCGGCGCCATGGCGGGCCTGTACAACTCGCTGGAGACCCCGGCGCTGGACAAGTATCCGATCCTTCAACTCTTCCAGGAGGCGTTCATCCGGAACGGTGCCATCGGGACCCTCATGTCCGGCAGCGGTTCCACCACGTTCGCCGTTTTTCCGGATCTCTCGTCCGCACAGGCCGCGGTTGGGCCATTTCAGGCCGAATTCGGGGTAGAGGGCTGGACCCAGGTGGTGGAATTGTGAATGGCCGGGAGGGATACTTCGTTCCTTAGCGAAAATTCCCCCTTGCTCCCAGGTCCGTTCTCCATAGACTGCGCGCTCCTTTTCGTAAGTTAGGAAGCCTTTTATGCGTCGTCCGAAGGGTATCAAGACCAAGAAGTCCGTGGCCAAGCGGTTCAAGATCACCGCAACCGGCAAGGTGCTGACGCGCCATGCCGGCAAACGCCATTTGTTGTCCGGTAAGAGTGCGAAGCGTCGGCGCCGCCTCGGTGAGGTGAAAGAGGTTCACCCCACCGATGTTTACAAGATCAAGGCATGCCTGCCCTGGTCGCACTGAGCTGGCTGCACTGAGCCGACTTCACCGAGCCAAATCGTACTGAGGGCGTTCAACGGGGGCGTTCCTCTTCAACATCTCCACCATCCACTGATTTACTGCCATGCGTGTCACCAACGCCGCCGCCTCGCGCAAGCGTCGCAAGAAAATGATCGAACGCGCTTCCGGGTTCCGGATGCGCCGTTCCAAGCTCTATCGGTATGCCAAGGACGCCGTGTACCACGGTCTGGTGTACTCCTTCCGGGATCGTAAGACCAAGAAGCGCAATTACCGCGCCCTCTGGCAGATCCGGATCAATGCCGCCGCCCGCGCCGCCGGCACCACCTACAGCCGCTTCATGGAAGGTCTGAAGGCCGCCAAGTGCACCCTCGACCGCAAGGTCCTGGCGTTCATCGCTGCCACGGACAACGCGGCATTCGGCGAACTCGTCAAGCTGTCGGTGGAGGCCCTGAAGGTCAAAGCAGCCAAGGCCTGATTGGGTTCGGCGGTGGGTCGTCTCGGGCATTCGACAGGCCCGTTCCCGGACTCCGCACGTGCCAGGCCAGAGCGGGCGTCCTCCCAGTGAGGCGCCCGCTTTTGCGTTTTTTGCCGGATCGCCGCGATGGTGCGGCGGGTGTTGGCAGTGTTGAAGTAACAAGCCATGAGCCTACTTATTGAACTGGAGGCCGTGAAGACCGGGGCCCTCGCCGTGTTTGCAGCGGCACAGGATCTCCCCGGGCTCGACCAGGCCAAGGGATCCATCCTCGGCGCCGAAGGCCGATTCACCGCCCTGCTGAAACAGATGGGGGCACTTCCGAAGGAGGATCGTCCCGCCATGGGTAAGGCGCTCAATGTCGCCAAGGTGGAGATCGAAGGTGCCCTGGCTTCCCGCAGGGCCGAACTCGAGATCAAGGCTGCCCTCCCCAAGGAACCTACCGATTTCACCCTCCCTGGGCGCCGTCGGGGTCTGGGTCGGTTGCATCCATTGACGCTGGTCACCGACGACATCATCCGGGCCTTCCGCAAGCTCGGGTTCGCGGTGGCGGATGGTCCCGAGATCGAGGATGAGCGCCATTGCTTTGATGCCCTGAACACCCCGGCAGATCATCCGGCCCGCGATTCTCAGGACACGTTCTTCGTTGACGCCCCGGGGCGTCCGCTGTTGCGGACCCACACCAGTTCGGTCCAGATCCGGGTGATGGAGAAGATGCCGCCCCCGATCCGGATCGTCGTTCCCGGTCGGGTGTTCCGGCGTGACAACGCCGATGCCACCCACAATCCGACCTTTCATCAGATCGAAGGATTGTATGTGGATCGGGGGGTGACCGTGGGAGACCTCAAGGGGACCGTCGAGGCGGTGTTCCGCGAGGTGTTGGGCAATGATGTAAAACTCCGGTTCCGGCCGCATTACTTCAGCTACACCGAGCCCAGCCTGGAGATCGACTTCACCAACGCCCTCGTCCGAAAGCTCGGCAAGGAATGGCTCGAGATCGCCGGGTGCGGCATGGTGCATCCACAGGTCTTCGAGAATGTCGGGTATGATCCGGAGGTCTGGAGCGGTTGGGCGTTTGGTTTCGGGATCGAACGGATTGCCATGTTGCGCTATGGCATCACGGACATCCGATTGTTCTACGAGAACGACGTCCGCTTCCTTCGTCAGTTCTGATTCCGTCCACCGGGTTCCTGATTCCTGCGTCTCCCTGAGTCCTTCTCCCGGCCATGGCCATCGAACGTAATTGCGCGACCCTGATGCTGAAGGCCCGCCGGGAGGGGGTGTCGTTTGGCCGATCCCTCATGCTGGGGCATCAGGGGCTGGGTTTGACCCGCGCCGGGTACGAGACCTTCCAGCGACTGGCTGGCGCACCGGTCGAGACGCCCACGCCGGCTTATGCGGATGGGCTGTTCCGGTCCCTTGGGGCGAGTCAGGTGGACGTGATGGATTTCTCCGATTACGAGGGAGCCAACCTGTTGCATGACCTGAATCAGCCCATCCCGGAGGCTCATCATGCTTCCTTCGACGTCGTCGTGGATGGCGGAACGCTGGAACACGTCTTCAATTTCCCGGTCGCGATCCGCAACTGCATGGAAATGGTCCGCCCGGGCGGGCGATTCTTCTCCGCCACCATTCCCAACAATTGGTGCG
>CAMCFL010000348.1 GCA_945873715.1 Akkermansia muciniphila | reverse complement strand
CGAGAAGGTCCGCGAACGGTATGGCCGCAACGATTTCTCCCAACGCCTGCTGCTGGCACGTCGACTGGTAGAGGTCGGCGTCTCGTGGGTCACCGTCTATTCCGGCGGTTGGGATCATCACACCAAGATCTTCGACGCCTACAAGGGTGACACGGTCCGCAACCTCGATCGCGGGGTCGCGGCGTTGATCGCCGATCTCGACGAACGCGGCATGCTCGACTCGACCCTGGTGGTGGTGCTGGGCGAATTCGGACGGACCCCCAAGGTCAACAAGGACGCCGGGCGCGACCACTGGCCGCACGCCATGTCGGTGCTTTTCGCCGGCGGGGGCGTCCCGCGGGGGCATGTCATCGGAGCCACCGACGCCAAGGGTTATCACGCGGCCGAGAAGGTCTGCCGCCCTGAGGATTTTGCCGCCACTCTCTACACGAAACTTGGGATTGATCCCCAACAGATCCTGCACGCCCCCACCGGTCGCCCGGTCCAATTGGTGAACAACGGCCGGGTGATCCGGGATCTGTTCACGTGAGGTCTTCGGCAGCATCCGTGGCCGGGACCGCGGGCGTCCCCGCCCGCCTCTTCCTCCCTGTCCCCCGAGCGGCCGGCGACAGCCGCGGTGCCAGGTTCCTGTGGACCGCTTCCCTGCTCCTCAGTCTAGCTTTCTCCCACTGCCACGCGGCGGCACCGACCCTGGATCACCTTTACCCGCCGAGCGCCCGGCCGGGTTCGACCAACGAATTGACGGCGATTGGCACGTTCACTCCGTGGCCCGCGACCCTGATCTTCAACCATCCCGGACTCCACGCGACGCCCACCACCAATTCCGGGAAGTACACCCTCTTGGTTGAGGCTACAGTCCCGCCGGCGACCTATCTGGTGCGGGCACTGAACGACGAAGGGGCCAGCAACCCGAGGTTCCTCATCGTGGATCGGCTGGCAACCCGGCTGGAGGTCGAGCCCAACGATTCCACGGCCCAGTCCCAGGCGATTGAAAGCCTGCCGGCCGTGGTCGAGGGCCGACTCGAGAAGAAGGATGATGTGGATGCCTTCCAGGTCACGCTGAAGAAGGGCCGCACCCTGATCGCGAGGCTCGAGGCCTTCCTCCTTGGTTCCCCGCTCGACGCCGTGCTGCGCGTGCGGGATGAACGGGGAAGCATCGTGGTCTGGAATCACGACGATGGATTCACCCTGGATCCCTTCGTGGCCATGACCGCACCTGCCGACGGAAAGTACCGGGTCGAAGTCTTCGGCTTTCCGCATCCAGGCGAGTCCGAAGTACGCTTCGCCGGCAACGCGAAGTGCGTCTATCGCCTGCACCTGGAGGATGGGCCGTACGTCGGCGGAATCGATCCCGCCGGCCTGAGCCGTTCCAATGTGACCACCGCCCGGATCCGCGGGTGGAACCTGGGGAGCAATGCCGCAGCGGTGACCTTGCCCGCCTTTACTTCCGCCCCTCCGGATCTGCGATGGGTGGTGGTGGAACTGCCCGCGCTCGCCGGCCCGGCGCGACTTCCCTTGGGCAACGGTCCGGAACTTCAAGAACTCCCCGAGCCAGCCCAACCCCGGCTGTTGCCCGTTCCCGGGGCCGTCACCGGGACCCTGGAGAAACCCGGGGAACGGGACCGCTACCCCTTCGTCGCCACCCAAGGCGTCAGCTACCGGGTGGAGGTCCAGGCTTCCGCCCTGGGCTCACCGCTCGACGCCTGGGTGCGGATCCAGGACAGCACCGGCAAGGAACTGGCCATGAACGAAGACGCCAGCATGGGCGATCCGTCACTGATCTGGAAGGCTCCGTCGGATGGCACCAACACGGTGGTCGTCGGTTCGTCGCTGGCCAAGGCGGGCCCCGGGTACCGCTACCGCCTGGAAGTCCAACCGCTCGCACCGGCGGTGCGGGCGGTGGCGGGAAGTGCATCGGTGTTGGTCGAGGCAGGAAAGACCAACGAATTGAAGATCACCCTCCAGCGGATCGGCGGACTGGAGGGACCCATCCGGATTGAAGCGGGATCCCTGCCGGAAGGGGTGAGTGCGGAACCGGTCGAAGCCGCGGCGGGCACGAACGAAGCCACCCTGCGCTTCGTCGCTGCCACCAACGCTCCGGCCAGCCAGCGCGGGCTTCAGCTCTTCGCACGACCGGGCACCAATGGCATGCCGGTGTCGATCCTCCATGAGATGGCCACCACCGGAGAGAACAACGGGGTGCCTCAGGGATTCCATCAGCTGTTGGTCAATCAAACCGACTGGCTGTGGCTGACGGTGCGCAAGGCACCGGAGGTCATTCCCGCACCGCGGCCTTGAGGGAGTTCTTGAAGGCGTCCACGACCCGCAGATGGGCGGTGTTGACCTCGTCCTCCTTCAGCGTGCGATCCGCGCCGCGGTAGGTGAACGAATAGGCCACGCTCTTCTGCCCTTCTGGCACGTGCCGGCCGCGGAACACATCAAAGAGATCCACCGATTCGAGGTTGGCCGGCTTGGCCAGTCGGACCGCCGCCAGGACCGCCTCGTGCGTGGTCGACTCCGGGACGATCATGGCCACGTCACGCGAGGTGGACGGGAAGGCCGGCAACGGTTTGAACGAACGGGACGGGTTCCGCCGTGCCAGCAGTAGATCCAGATTCAGCTCGGCCAGCAGGACCGGATCCCGGAGGTCATGACGCTTGGCGAGCGCCGGCTGCACCTGACCCAACTGTCCGAGCTCGAGCTTTCCACCGAGGGCCACCGTCGCCGATTCAAGGAAGAGGGCATCCGGTTCGGCACGACGTCCGTAGGCGACTCCGCGGAACCCGAACAACTCGAGGAATTCTTCCAGGATCCCCTTGAGATCGTAGATGTCGCATCGGGCGTCGCGGTCGGCTCCCGCCCAGAATGCCTGATTCCGGGCCCCGGTAAGGGCAATCGCCAACCGCCAACCTTCCTTCGGGCCGGCTTCGGTGGCGGTGAAGACACGGCCCAGTTCGAACAACGGAACATCACCGCTGCGATGCGAAAGATTGTGTCGGAGCGTATCGAGCAGGCCGGGCAGCAACGAAGGACGCAGGACGTTCATGTCGCTGCTCAACGGGTTCGCCAGGGCAACCACCTGCGGCGTCACCCAGCGTGCCGCCGCATCGTTCACCAGGGTCTGGCCCTGTGCCTCGCACAAACCCATCCCCGCCAGGAGTCGGCGCGCTTCCATCAGGACGTCATGCACCGCGTCGTAAGGATGCTGCCCGAGGGCACCGCGCGGCGGAGTGGACGGAATGCGATCCACCCCGTGCAACCGCGCCACTTCCTCGATCAGATCGATCTCGCGCTTCAGGTCCACGCGGAAGCTTGGAATCCGGAACAGGACCGGCTCCGGTTCCTGTTCGTCGCCGACCGGACGGGGTTTGCGCGTGGCCACCGTCAGGCCCAACTGCTGGAGATGATGCTCGATTTCTTCCGGACGGAGTTCGATCCCGAGGACCTCGCGCACCCGACGGTGGCGAAGCATGATCTCCCGCGGGACGGCGGGCGTCGGGTAGGCATCCACCACTCCGCCAGCGATCGTTCCCCCGGCAACTTCCAGGATCAATGCCGCCGCGCGCCGACTGGCATACTCGGCGATTCCGATGTCGGCACCCCGCTCGAAGCGATAGCTCGCATCCGTTCGCAGGCCGAGGACCTTGCTGGTACGCCGGACGTGGGTGGGATGGAACCAGGCGCTCTCCAGCAGCACGTCCCGGGTCGTGGCCTGGATCTCGGAATTCTGGCCGCCCATGATTCCCGCCAGGGCAATTCCCTTCTGGGGATCCGCGATCAGGAGCATCGAATCCGACAGCGAACGCGCCGTGCCATCGAGCGTGGTGAAGGATTCCCCGGCGGCAGCGCGACGCACGATCACGGTGGGAACGCCCGCATCGGTACGGCCCACCAGATGGGAATCAAAGGCGTGCAACGGTTGCCCCGTCTCGATCATGACGAAGTTGGTCACGTCGACGACGTTGTTGATCGACCGAAGTCCCACCTGCTCCAGACGGGATCGGAGCCAATCCGGGCTCGGACCGACCTTTACCCCGAGCAGGACCCGGGCGGTGTAGCGCGGGCACAGATCGGGGGCCTCCATCCGCACGGCGACCAGGTCGTCCACCGCGACTTCACTGGGCGTGGGCAGATCCGCCGGGGGCAGGCGCAACGGGTTGCCCGTCAGTGCGGCGATCTCCCGGGCGATGCCGATGACCGAATTCAGATCGGGCCGGTTGGGCGTGACCTCAAGGTCATAGACGACGTCCGCACCCGGGCGACCGAGATACCCGGCCAGCGATTGGCCGGGGACGGCATCGGCTCGCAGGATCAGCAATCCGTCTTCCCGACGGTGACCGATCGACTCCGGATCGATTCCGAGTTCGTCGGCCGAGCACATCATGCCGTGCGACTCGACACTCCGGATCTTGCCGACCTTGATGACGAAAGGCTGGGTGTCGCCGGCCTTTGGGGGAAGCGTGGCCCCGGGCAGGATCAGCGGAACCTTGTCGCCGGCCTGGAAATTCTGGGCTCCACAGAC
>CAMCFL010000347.1 GCA_945873715.1 Akkermansia muciniphila | reverse complement strand
GATCACGATGGCGCGGCGACCATCCTCAATACCTGCGGCCGGGCGCTGATCTTTGGCGACAAGTCGACCACCCAGCAGTACGCCAGCAATCCTGGAATCCAGATCCACGGCCCGGGCTGGTCCAAGTTCATCATCGGCGAGGATTGCATCGAGCAATGGCCGGAGTTCATCGACGTGATCGCCGGGGCGATCTCGGACAACGGCGGACGGTCCTGCATCAATGCTTCGGCGGTGGTGGTCCCGCGTTACGCCCAGGAGATCGCCGAAGCACTGGCGAAGAAGCTGGGTCCGATCCAGCCGACCCGGCCCGACGACGAGGCGGCCCGGCTGTCTGGGTTTGCCAACCCGAAGATGGCGGAGTTCATCGACGCCCAGATCGATGAGGGCCTGAAGACGGCCGGGGCCGAAGATGTCACGGCGCGCTTCCGGGGTGGACCCCGCAAGGAGATCTTCGAAGGAGGAACCTACATGCGCCCGACGATCGTGCGCTGCGACGACTTCTCCCATCCCTTGGCCAACCGGGAATTCCTTTGTCCCTACGCCAGCGTGGTCACCTGTCCGCAGTCCGAGGTGCTGCACAAGATCGGCTACACCCTGGCTTGCTCGGTGATCACCAAGGACCCGGAGTTCATCCGCGAGGTTGAAGCCTTCGGTGAGATCGATCGACTCAACATCGGTCCGGTGTCCACCATGAAGATCTCCTGGGATCAGCCCCATGAGGGCAACATGTTTGAGTTCCTCTGGAAGCGTCGTTCCATCGAGCGGGCCTGGTAAAGGGGGCGGCCTCCTGTACGGGGGTAGCGGCGGCCCGCCGGTACCGATGGACCCTCAAGCTGCCAGTCTCCGGGTGCATCTTGAGTTTGTTGTAACGGATGTAGGCCCGCTGCCCTCAGCGGGCGTTTCCGCATCGCCGCCTGCGGGCAGGCGGCCTACAGGCGAGACAAACTCAAGATGCATCCCCGGTCCCCCCGGCATGGGGGAGCGCCTCCCCTCACCGTCCAAACAGCCGGACCAAAAACTTCTGTGGGTGATGCAGGAGGAGTTCGCGGATCATGGCATCGGCGCTGCCGGCCTTCGGTTCGTCAAGGCGGCGGGTCATCAGGAATGTGGCCCCGAAGGCGGCGGCAGCGAGGACGAAGAACACCGAGAAGCGATTCCATTCCATCCCGAGCGCAGTGCCGCGACGGGATCCGACGGCGTCGAGCAGGATGCCCCACAGGATGGGAGAGACCCCCAGGGTCAATTGCCAGACCACGGCGAACAGCGCGAAGAAATGGTTGCGGCCCATGGTGGGGACGAGGCCCATGGCCAGCCGGTTGTTGGCCACGCTGAAGAGTGCGTTGCAAAGGCCCACCAGGAACGCCAGAGCGACCGCGGGCCCGGCCGTCGCCGGCAGGACACGGCCCGCCACCAACCCCCAGCCCAGGGTCGCCGCGATCCCAGCGGCCATGGTGAATCCCAACACCGGCTTTGATCCCAGCCGATCCAGCCGGCTTCCCGCCACCCAGTAACTGGCGAGCCCGCCCAGGAAAGAAAGGGACATCACCAGCAGGACCTCGCGTTCGGTGAATCCGGCGGAGGCTTTCAGGTAGGACACGATGAAGGTGGTCAACCCGCCATAGGCGATCGACCACACGGCGTTCATCTCCAGCATTCGCCGGAAAGGCGGGTGATTCGCCATCGCACCCCACGGGATGGGGCCGCGGCCGTCATCGTCGTCGGTGGGCACCGGCGCGTCCGGGATGCGCCGGAGGAAGAGCAGGCTGACGAATCCTGCGGCGCCGCTGAACAGGAAGACGCCGGCGAACTCCCAGGCGGCGGCGGAGTCGCCGAGCATGAGCGCGGCAAACACAAAGGCGGTGATGCTCGCACCGTTGTTGCACAACTGGTCGATGGTCAGGTAGCGGCCCCGCACCTCGGCCGGCACCAGGTGGGTGATCCAGGGAAGCCAGGCGCAACTCGACACCCCCCTCGAGAGGTTGAAGGCAAACAGCAGGGCAATGATCAGGGCCAACCGTGATCCAGCGTTGAGAAAGCCCCCCGCCATCGGGACGAGTGCCATCAGGAAGATGAAGACCACCCGCGTGGACCAGCCGCCCAGCACGAAGCGCTTGTATCCGACCCGCGAGATGAACTGGGCCGCCGGAATCTGGGCGATGGTCATGATCGGCATCAGCCCGGCCACCAACCCCAGGATGGTCGAAGAGGCCCCGAGGGATTTCGCGTACAGGATCATCGGCCCCGCCAGGACCATCTGGAACGAAAGGGCGTTGAAGAGCGCGAACGCATAGGCGTTCTGGATTCCCTTCGGCAGTCCGGCGGGGTCGCTCACTCCCGTCAGCCTCGACCGGATCGACACACATTCAAGCCAGGAGTCGTCTGTGAGGCCAGCCCTGGGGGCGCGGCCGTCCCCGGCCGCTTGGGAGTGCAGGGAGGCAGGCGATGAGCCGCCGCGCCCGCCCATGCTCTCCTGCAAGGATCCGGATTGGCTGACCTCCGCTTCTCCGCGGCCATTCCCAACAGTACCGGCGGGCCGCCGGTACCCCCGTTCGCCTACGGCCCGGCCAGGTCCGCAGACGGGCAGAGCTCGGCGAGTTCGCAGTCGGCGCAGTCGGGCTTCCGCGCGTAGCAACGGCGTCGGCCGTGAAAGATCAGCCAGTGACTGGCGAGCGCCCAGTCGGCCGGCGCCAAGAGCTTCATCAGATCCTGCTCGATCTTCTCCGGCGTCGCGGAGGCAGACAGTCCGAGCCGTTCACTCAACCGCGCCACGTGGGTATCGACCACGACACCCACATTGATTCCAAAGGCATTCCCGAGGACCACGTTGGCGGTCTTGCGACCCACGCCATCGAGGGCGGTCAGTGCGTCCATCGTCCGGGGAACCTCGCCTCCGTGTTCGCGCACCAACGTCTGACAGCAGGACTGGATGTTCTTCGCCTTGTTCCGATACAGGCCGATGCGCCGGATGTCCTCTGCCAGCACGTCGGGAGCGGCGGCGGAGTAGTCGGCGGCCGTTCGATATTTCCGGAAGAGATCCGCGGTGACGACGTTGACCTGACGATCGGTGCACTGGGCCGAGAGGATGGTGGCGATCAGCAGCTCCAGTGGGTTCGAGTGGTTCAGCTCGCAGTGGGCGTCGGGGTAGGTGTCGCGAAGGATCGGGATGATCCGGGCAAGACGTTCACTGCGGCGGGCGGCGGATTCGCGAGGCATCTTCCCGAGAGTTTCCAGATACCAGTGCCCGGTTGCCAGCTCTGCGAGTCCTCATCCCCAGACTCCAGCATTTCGGACTCGCAGAGCTCGTTGCTCCGGACGACGGCTTCGGGGGCAGTGCCAAGAGGCGGATTCTCAGTACCCGGCGATGGAATCGCGCTTCCTTTGCCCTTGCGTGAAATGGGAGCGTTGGTGCGGCGCGAGCCTGCTCATGAAGATCCTGGCGAATCAAGGTGGCGAGAGTGTTGCCCAGAAGACAGAGGAAGTATGAACTCCACTTCCCGACGTCGATTCCTCCAACGCAGCGGTCTGGCAGCGGCTGCGGTTGTCGCATTTCCACACGTTCGCGCCGCGGAGTCGGCCGTGCTGGGTCAGGGGAGGTTCCGGTACCGGGTGGTACCCGGTTGGGGGGAACTCGGGGGGGAGACGCCGGTCAACGATGGTCACGGGTTGGCGGTGGACCGGGAGGGCCACGTGATCCTGTTCACCAACGAGACCCGCAACAACGTCATCGTCTACGATCGCAAGGGTCGGCTGGTTTCCAAGTGGGGCACCACCTTCCCCGGAGCCCACGGTCTGTCACTCGTCGTGGAGAAGGGACGCGAAGTCCTCTTCCTCACCGACCTCACCCGGCATCTGGTGGTGAAGGCCACCCTCGACGGTCGGATCCTGGACGAGTGGCGTTGGCCGGAGTCCACCGGGAAGTATGCGAAGGAGGATGAGTATCGTCCGTCGTGGACCCTGCACCTGTCCGATGGCGGTTTCTTCGTCCTGGATGGGTACGGACGCGATTACATCGTGCACTACGGTCCCGACGGGAAGATGGTCCGGATCTTTGGTGGGGCTGAGGGCGGGATCGTCCACTGGGGACCCCACGGGGGGATGATCGACCGGCCAGCGGCGGGCGATGAGACGTTGTTGATCGCCATGAGTGATCAGCAGCATCTGCTCCGCCTGACAAAGGACGGCCGGAAGATCGGGCAGGTGGATCTACCCGGAGGAAACCCGCGCCAGATCCGGCGCTACGGCGGGCAGTACTTTGTCGCGCACCTGGGCGACAACTGGCCGAAGGACCGGGACTGTCGTGGGTTCGTCTCGATTCTCGACGGGCAGATGAAGGTGGTTTCGAACGTGGGCGGAACCGCACCCACCTACGACGACGACGGACGGCTCCGGAGGATGGCCCATCAGGAGGAGGTCTTCCGCCATCCCCACGATCTGGTGGTGGACGGAGAAGGGAGTCTGTACGTGGCCCAGTTCGCCTCCGGCAGGACCCCTCCCGTGAAGCTGGAGCGGGTTTAGCCTACTCCTGCGGGTACAGCA
>CAMCFL010000346.1 GCA_945873715.1 Akkermansia muciniphila | reverse complement strand
CCTCCTCCGGCCCATCGGAATGCCCCCCACAGGCTCCTCCATGGCCGGAGCCAATGCCCTCTTCAATCGCTAGGAGTCGATCTCTCCAGGATCACGCCCCGTGCAGCATTGACCCATTCCACTTCACTCACCAACTTGCCCCCGCGTATGTACCGCCCCGTTTTCCGCCATCTCGCGACCTCCACATTGCTCCTTGCCGCCGCCCTCGCCAGCGGATGCGCCTCGCACGGTGTCCGAAACCCCTCTGGAAATGGCGTCACCGTGCTCAAGGCGGATGAACAGGGCTTCGTCGCCGGCACCGGCGTCGAATCCCAGGATATCGTCTCCGTCACGGACAAGATGGCGCGCGGTATCCTCGAGACCCCCCAGATCCAGCGTGCCCAGGGACAACCCCGGGTGGTCCTCCTTCCCATCGAGAACAACACCCGCTTTGCCATCAACAAGGATATCCTCCTGACCCGCGTCCGGGCCCGGCTCAATTCCCAGACCCGCGGAAAGGTCCTTTTTCTCGCCCGCGAACGCATGGCCGCTCTGGAGAAGGAGCAACAACTGAAGCAGTCCGGACAGGTTACTTCCGCAAGCGACCCCAACGTGGTCGAATTCCAGGGCGCAGACTTCTTTCTGACAGGACGATTGGACGGTTCGACCACCAAGAGTCCACGCGGTGTCAGCGACTACGTCCTCTACACCTTCCAGCTCATCGATGTCCGGACGAGCGCCATCATCTGGGAGGACCTGTCCGAGATCAAAAAGCAGGGACTGGATGATGCCGCCTACCGCTGAATCCCAGCCGGGGTCGATTGCCTGAACATGGCCTCCTCCGCTCCCATGCCTGCCCGGTTCCTCCTCCTCCTCCTCGCAAGCCTCCTGACCGGTGGATGTGCTTCCACGGGCGGCCCAACCCAGGCCGGGAGGGATGCCCTCCTGCTCAAGTACCGTGCCGCAGCCGACCACATGCGCCGCTCGGAATTTGACCAGGCCAGACCGCTGCTCGACGACGCCCTCACCACGCTGGGGGGAATCTCCTCGGGGGATGCAGCCGCCCGCAAGGCTCGCGGATACTTTCGTTCTGAATCCACCAAGAATTTCCGCGGTGAGCCCTACGAACGGGTGATGGCCTACTACTACCGGGGCATCCTATATTGGATGGATGGCGAGCCGGACAATGCCCGCGCCTGTTTCCGAAGCGCCCAACTCCAGGATGCCGACGCCGAGCAGGGGAGCTATCAGGCAGACTATGCCATCCTCGACTACCTCGACGGGTTCGTGACCACCAAGCTGGGAGGCGGGGCCAATGACGCCCTCGCCCGGGCCCGATCCAGCGCTCGGTTGGGAGCCCTCCCCGACTTCGATCCCCAATCCAACGTGCTGGTGTTCTTTGAAATGGGACAAGGTCCCACGAAGTATGCTGCAGGCGAGTATGGTGAGCAGTTGCGCTTTCGACCCGGCATTGCCCGGTCCACCTCGCTCCAACTGAAGGTCGGCGCTCAGGTCGTCCGCGTGATGCCAGCCGATGACCTCTCGTTTCAGGCCACCACCCGGGGAGGCCGGCAGATGGACTACGTCCTCGCCAACAAGGCGGTCTTCAAGGGAACCGCCGATTCCTTCGGCGATGCCGCCATCCTCTCCGGAGCCATCCTGGCGGGGACTTCCGGTCGTCGCAGCGCCGCCGACGAAGTGGGCGCCGGCCTTCTGATCGCCGGCCTGCTCAGCAAGGTGGTCAGCGCCGCCACCACGCCGTCCGCCGATACCCGGATGTGGGACAACCTGCCCAACCTGGTCGGCTTTGCCGCCCTCCGGGTTCCCGCGGGCGAACAGCGTCTTTCGGCGGAATTCCTCGATGCCTCCGGACACGTCGTGCTCAGTCGCGACGTCACCGTCACCCTCATTCCCGGCACCCGCGACACCGTGCTCTTCCTGAGCGATCGCCAGTGAAAGCATCCGCTCCCACACCTTCCCTCAACTCGAAACCATCCCCTTGTCCGCCATGAAAACCCGCTACGCAATCGCCGCAATCGCCCTGGCAGCAGCCCTCTCCGCCGGATGCCGGCCGGTGGGCGAAGCCGTCGGCAGCACCACCCGCACCGTCGTCACCGGTCACGAAGGGGGAGCCTATGAACCCAAGAACACGACCAAGTTCGCCCTCGAGAACGAAGCCAAGTTCGTGACGCTCGACAACCGCGTGCAACGGAGCGTCACCTGTTCCGGCCTTCAGGAGAAGGTGCTGGAGGATGGCCGCCTCGAGGTTGCAGCCAATATCCGCAACCGCCTCGAACGCCGCATCCAGGTTCAGATTCAATGCGTGTTCAAGGACGCTCAGGGCTTCAGCACCGGCGATGAAACCCCATGGCAGGACCTGGTCCTGACCGAAACCGCTCAGGAATCCGTGCGCTTCCAGTCATTCAACGACAAGGCCAAGGGTTACACCATCCGGGTCCGCGAGGCCCGCTGACCGCCGAGCCCACACTGCCATGAAAACCGTATCGATCCTTCTTTGCATCGCGTCATCCGCCGCCTTCGCCGGTCCCATCCCGACCTCGAAACCCATGCGGAACCCCCCGCCCCCGATCGTCGCGGTCCCCGCGAGCGCTTCCGTACCGGCCGCCGACATGCCCCCGTCCACCGGCACGACGGCCTATACCTACCAGCAACAACCAGTCACCAGCCGGACCCCGTTGGTTTCCCAGGATCAGGCACGGGCGGTCATCGACCGCTTCAAGGCTGGCTACCCGAAACTCTCCGCCCCCCGCATGTTGATCTACGTCAACCGGGAACTGGTGGACCAGTCCTCCGGTCTCCGCATCGTCGGCCGGAAGGAGAAGACCGAGGCGCTCAAGTCCGACCTCACGCCGACCGGAACCACCACCACGGGCCCGCTTGGCCAGAATGTCACCGTCGTCGGGAATGCGAGCCTCGACGGATCGAATGCCGCACTGCGGGGAACCAGCGAGCGCGTCCTCGGCGAAAACACCTACGAGCATCAGGGCGGCACGAATGCGTCGTTGGCGGATAAACAGACCGTTCGCGACGTCGAACGCCTGATGGGTCGCCCGCTGCGTCTCGGCGGGGCGCGGATCACCGACCAACGGGTCGCCACCCAACTGATCGCGGATCGGTCGGTGCAGGACTTTCTGGGAACCACCGGAACCGCCCTCGCCGCCAAGGACCGTGAGGCGCTTCAACGAACTACCGACGTCGTCGTCGAGATCCTGATCTCCTCCCGATCCCTGTCCGTCCCCGGCATCTCGGGTGATGAAGTCGTCTACCAGGTGCCCGACATCCAGGCGACGGCCATCCGGTTGATCGACGCCCAGATCCTGGGACAGGCGAGTTCCGCAGATATTCTCGGACCCGATCGCATGGCGGGACGGGTCGCCCGCAACTACGACGTACGCGAGATCACCGAAGCCGTCGCTCTCGCCCTGATGGAAGACATGATGCAGGGCGTTCAATAACCCAAACCGCCCATGCGCATCCTCGGCATCATTCCCGCCCGTTACGCTTCAACCCGGTTTCCCGGGAAACCACTGCACCTGATCGCCGGCAAACCGCTGGTGCTGCATGTCATTGAACGTTGCCGACTCGCAAAGTCCCTCTCGGAAGTGGTCGTCGCCACGGATGACGAACGGATCGCCAAAGCCATCGCCCCCTTCGCCCGGGTGGTGATGACCCGCGGGGATCATCCGTCCGGCACCGACCGGATCGCCGAGGTGGCATCCACCCTTTCGGCCGATGGTTACGTCAATGTTCAGGGTGACGAACCCCTGATGGACCCGGACGTCATCGATGCTGTTGCCGGCCTTCTCTCCCGGGCTGAGATGTCCACGGCCGCAACGCCCATCCGGCATCTGGAAGACTACGAGAACCCGAACGTGGTCAAGGCGGTCGTCGGAGTGAATGGCTTCGCCCTCTACTTTTCCCGGAGAACCATCCCCTACCTGCGGGATCACGCACACCAACCCACTACCGAGCAGCTGGGCAGCTTCCCCTTCCTCAAGCACCTCGGCATCTACGGATACCGCAGGGACACCCTGATCAACCTCGTCCAGCACCCGGTCTCGCCGCTGGAACAGGCTGAGAAACTGGAACAACTCCGGGCACTGGAGCACGGAATCCGGATCGCCGTCGCCACCGTGGAGCATGAGGGGATCGGCGTGGATCTCCCCTCCGACGTGGAACGGGTCGAGAGGGTCCTTGCCAGCCGAACCTGATCCGCGGTGTGATTTTTCGTTGGTACTCCGGGGGGCGGCTTGGGACCGTGCAATCCCATGAAGTACATCTTCGTTACGGGCGGCGTCGTGAGTTCCCTGGGAAAGGGACTCACCGCGGCGGCGCTCGGAACCCTGCTTGAGAACCGCGGACTCAAAGTCACCCTCCAGAAGTTCGATCCCTATCTGAACCTCGATCCGGGCACCATGAGCCCGTACCAGCATGGCGAGGTGTACGTCCTCGACGACGGAGCGGAAACCGATCTCGACCTGGGTCATTACGAACGCTTCACCAGCACCAAGCTGTCACGGCGCAACAACACGACCAG
>CAMCFL010000345.1 GCA_945873715.1 Akkermansia muciniphila | reverse complement strand
CGAACTGGCCGATCTCCGCCGGAGGACAAAATCCCGTTGTCAGAGGAAATGGAGGAGGCGCAGGTTGCGCTCATGGCCCCGAAGCGTTTTGTCCGGTCCGTGGCATGCCTGTCGTTGGTCGGGACCCTGCAGGCGGCTCCGGACGTGTGGTCGGTGAGCGCGAACCTGAGTGTCTTTCAGGTGGATGCCGCCACCAACACGGAGACCCCGTTCATTCCATCGCCGGTGGCTTCGGACAGCCTGGCGGCGGATTTTTCCGGGGTCCTGTACGTGGCGTCGGCAGCCGGTGGGATCCAGGCGGCGCAGGGCGGGCCAGTGTGGAACACGGGGTATTTGAACATTGCCGACCTCTACTTCGTGACGGGTGGTCTGTGGGGATTCAGTGACGCGTCGGACACGCTGTTCTTCTTCGATCTCAACTCCGCGTCGGTGACGTATTCGCTGACCTTCACGTCGGGGCTTTCCGGTTACACGGTCACAGGTGTGACCCGTCAGCCGTCGACCGGAGAATTCTTCCTGAGCGCGAACACGGGTGCCAACGCCGACTTCCTGCTGAAGCTCGACGTGAATACCGCCTCGGCGTCGATGGTGGGCGGGATGACGCACAGCGATCCCGGGAGCCCCGTTTCGGACATCGAGTTCCTGCCGGACGGCAGCCTGTTGGCGATGACGTGGTATCATCGCCATTTCCTGCAGGTGAACCCCGCCAGCGGTGCCACGACCTTCCTGAGCGCGGGGCCGCATCGGGATGCCACCGGGCTCGCGGTGGATCCCAACGCGTTGCCGGAACCGGGCACGTGGGCCGCGGGGGTCGGCATGGTGGGTGCCGCCGCGTTCCTGTGCTGGAGACGGTTGATCCTCTCCCGGCGCGCCGGTGGCGTGCTGGATTGCCGCAACGGGGGCTCGCTGCGTGGCTCGGTTCCCTTTGAAGCGGAGGCGGGGGCGAGCCTTTTCCGGCGGGACGACGAACGGCGAGTCTTGTGAGCTCGCCGTGCGCCCCAGACCCGTCTTTCGGCTCGCGGTTGGAGCGTCGGAGGACTATTCTACGGCATGCTTTCGTTTCGTTGGATCCGGGCGATCCTTGGCTTGGGCACGGCTGCCGCGTTGCAGGCGGCGGCGGTCTGGGTGCCGACGGCTGACGCCGTCCGTCAACTGCCACCCGCGGCGACCGCTCCGGTGGATTTCATCAAGGACGTCCAGCCGATCCTCGAGGCGGGTTGCGTCAAGTGTCATGGGCGCGGCAAGGAGAAGGGTGGATGGCGGTTGGATACGCGGGAGACGGCCTTGGCCGCGGGCGACTCCGGCGTCTCGATCGTTCCGGGCAAGGGCGGAGAAAGCCGGTTGATCCATCTGGTGGCCGGGACGGATCCGGACGAGGTCATGCCCCAGAAGGGCAAGCGCCTGACTCCGGCTGAGGTGGGCATCCTCCGGGCCTGGATCGATCAGGGGGCGGTATGGCCGGCGAACGTCGGGTTTGGCCGGGTGCCCGCCAACAATCTCGTGGTCCGGAAGCCGGAGCTTCCCCCGGGGAAGGCGGGGCATCCGTTGGACCGGTTTCTGGAAGCGTACGCCGCCCGGCAGGAATGGAAGCTCCCGAAGGTCGTCGACGACCGGACGTTCGTCCGGCGGGCACACCTGGATCTCGTCGGGTTGGCTCCGACAGCGGCGGAATGGGCCGCGTTCGGGAAGGACGGTTCCTCGGTCCGCCGTGGGGCGCTGGTGAAGCGACTGTTGTCCGATCGCCAACGCTATGCGCAGCACTGGCTGACGTATTGGAATGATCTTCTGCGGAACGATTACAAGGGCACGGGATACATCGATGGCGGTCGCAAGCCGATGCATCGTTGGCTGTACACGGCCTTGCGCGACAACCTGCCTTACGACCGGTTCGTGCGGGAGTTGGTGAATCCCACGGCGGAAAGCGAAGGGTTCACCAAGGGGATCGTCTGGCGCGGGGAAGTGAACGCGTCGATGACGCCGCCGATGCAGGCGGCGCAGAACATCTCGCAGGTGTTCATGGGGGTGAACCTCAAGTGCGCCTCCTGCCACGATTCCTTCATCGACGACTGGCAGTTGAGCGATTGCTACGGACTGGCGGGGGTGTTCGCCGAGGGCCCGCTCCAGATGGTCCAGTGCGACAAGCCCACCGGCAAACTCGCCCCGCTGCGTTTCCTCTTTCCCGAACTGGGGGCGGTGGACGCCACCGCTCCGCGGAGCAATCGGTTGGAGCAATTGGCCCGGATCATTACCCAGCCTTCCAACGGCCGGCTCTCGCGCACGGTGGTCAACCGGCTCTGGGCCCGGTTGATGGGCCGCGGGTTGGTGGAACCGCTCGACGTGATGCAGAACCCGGCCTGGGACGCGGACCTGCTCGATTGGCTGGCGGAAGATCTGGTGGCCAGCGGATGGAACCTGCAGCGCACGATCGGACTGATCCTCACCAGTCGAGCGTATCAATTGCCGAGCGTTGATGAACCGGAGGTGGCCGGTCAAAAGTTCGCCTTCCGCGGGCCCACGCTCCGTCGCCTGACGGCCGAGCAGTTCCGCGATGCGCTGGGGCAGGTGACCGAAGCCTGGTTCGACAAGCCCGAGGGCGGATTGGAATCCCTGATGATGGAGCCTTCGACCCGGGCGGAGACGGGAACGGCCCCGACCCCGTTCTGGATCTGGGGCGATGCCCACGCGGCGACCGGGGTGCCGCCTTCCACCAACTGGCTGCGGCGCGAGGTGATCCTGCCGGTCGTGCCGGAGGAAGCAGTGCTTTATGTGCAGGTGGACAACTCGGCCCGGGTGTTTCTCAACGGCAAACGCCTGAAGGGGACGGAAGCGGCGGATTGGGCGACGGCGTCGGTGCATGACCTTCGCAGCGGATGGGTCAAGGGAACGAACGTGCTCGGGATCGAGGCGATCAACGGTGGGGACGGACCCAACCCGGCGGGATTGATTGCCTATGTGCGACTGCGCAGTTCCGGCGGCAAGCCGGGTGAGAAGGCGCCTCCGAAGAAGCATGACCTGGTTTCGGACGCCGGTTGGAAGGCGTCGAAGCAACTGCCGTTGCGTTGGCCTGCGATCGATGCCGAAGCGGACTGGCAACCGGCCTCGGTCCTGGGAGGAGAATCGATGGCCCCCTGGAACCAGGAACCGCGCCTGGCGCGATTGGCGGACGGCACGGTGGTATTCGGCCAGGTGCGATCGGCGTTGGCGACGGCGGATCCGCTGCTGCTGGCGTTGGGACGACCGAACCGGGAGCAGATCACGACCGTGCGTCCGACGGCCGCCACGACGCTTCAGGCGCTGGAGTTGACCAACGGTGACACGTTGTCCCGGTTGCTGCATCGCGGGGCGGAGAAGCTCGTGGCGAAGCACCCGAGCGGCCGACCCCTGATCGAGCACGTCTTTGAACAGGGCCTGGGCCGAGGGCCGAGCCGGACCGAACGTCAGGCTTCGCTGGAACTGGTGGGTGATCGCCCCCAGGTTGAAGGGGTCGAGGACCTGTTGTGGAGCGTGGCCATGCTCCCCGAATTTCAATTCATCCGCTGAACCGAATCCATCCATGCAAACCGATTATACGCGACGTGATTTTGTGAAGCGGCTGAGTGCCGCGACGATGGCAGCCCTGGCGGCCGGAGGAGCCCGGGTGGTGGAAGCCTCGGACGCCCTGCCGAAGCTCCCGGCCACGGCGGATGCCATGATCGTGCTCTGGATGGGCGGGGGCATGGCGGCCACCGAGACCTTTGATCCGAAGGCCTATGTGCCGTTCGAGAAGGGGATGGATCCGCGCCGGGTGCTCTCGACCTTCCCGTCCATTCCCACCTCCGTGGATGGCATCCGGTTCAGCGAAGGGTTGGAGCGGACGGCTTCGGTGATGGACCGCGCGACGTTGATCCGCAGTTATACCGCGGGGGACCTGGGGTTCATCCTGCATTCGCGCCACCAGTTCCATTGGCACACGGGCTATGCCCCGCCGCAGACGGTGGCCTGCCCGCACATCGGAGCGTTCCTGGCGCGGACGTTGGGGCCGCGTGATCCGGCGATGCCGGCCTTCATCAACATCGGGCAACGGTTCGATGGCGGTGAAAGCGAGGAGTTGAAGGCCTTCACCACCGCGGGCTTCCTGGGAAGTGAATACGGCCCGTTCAACGTTCCTTTCCCGGACGCGGCCAAGGATGTGGTGAGGCCGCCCGGCGGGATGACGTCGGGACGGTTCGAAAGCCGGGATCGGCTGTATCGCAAGCTGCTGGCGGCCTCGCCGGTCGGACAACTGGGCAGCACGCACCAGCGTGAGTCGTTGGTCCGGTCCATGGACAACGCGCATCGGTTGCTGGCATCGCCGGCGGCCAAGGCCTTCGATCTGTCGCTGGAGAAGGCCGAGACCGTCGCCAGGTATGTCCCGGGCGGCTGGGATTTCAGCCGACGGTTGGGCGGTGATTTCAACCGGGACGGCAACTACGAGAAGAACAACATCCAGCGGTTCGGTCTGGGATGCCTCCTGGCCCGTCGGTTGGTGGAGGCGGGAGCCCGTTATGTGGAGGTGACCACGGAGTA
>CAMCFL010000344.1 GCA_945873715.1 Akkermansia muciniphila | reverse complement strand
AACGGGGTTGGTCGCCGGCGACCGGGCCATCGACCCACGGGCGTCGTCGAGGCTGCGTCGGGCGATCATCACCGAGACGGCGGCACGATGGCGTGACCACTGGGCCAGGCGGGATTCTTCGCCGGCGGTATCCAGGCGGGTCCGGGTCTTGAGCGCCTCGGCGGCGAGGGGTTCCACCGCCTTGCGCGCCGCTTCCACCCGTTCGTGAAGCACCTTGAGTTCGTTGGTCGGGCTCCCGGCGCGTTCACCCCGGGCCAGCACCGCCTCGGCGATCGAAGCGGCCATCCGCGCCCGTTGTTCGAGGGCCGCCTTTTCGTCGTGCGCCTTGCGGGCCACTTCATTGGCCTCCGCCGCCTTGCGGACGCGCTCGGACTGGGCCGCGAGTTCCTTCTCGCCCGATTCCAACCGGGCGCGCTGGGCGTCGAGGTCGGCTTGAGCCAGACGCTGGGTGCGGACGGCATCGGACTCCGGCAGGCGCGGACCGGCGTGCAAGGCGACGATGAATTTTCCAGAGTCATCCGCGAGCTCGGGAACGCCGTTGGTGGCCAGGCTCACCTGACGTCCGCCGGCCGGGGCGACCAGCGCCTGGGCAGGAAATCCGTTGGTCGGAAGAATCCCGTCCGCCCATGCCCCCACCGGAGCCACCGAACGTTTCCACAACTTGATCTCGCGATAACCACCGGAAGCCAGCCAGGTGCCATCGGGACTGAAGGCCACCGAGTTGACCAGGTCGCGATGGGCCGCGGCGGGGTTGGTAGACAGGCCGGCATCCGACAACCATCCACGCACCACGCCCTCCTGCGGATCGATCAGCACGAGTCGATTGCCCCGCCCGGCGGCGGCCACGTGTCCGTCGGCCGCCATGGCCACGGCATAGACCGGTTGAACGTGTTCGGCCGGGGATTCCCAATGGATCTGGGTGACGCGACGCTCGGAGGCCTTGCAGCCCTGATCGATCCACAGGGCGAGCAGGCCCAGTTCCCGGGGCGTGAGATTGACCGCATTCGCCTTGTTGTCCTTGGGCGGCATGCGCGGCTTGGCCTCGTGGGTGGAAAGCTTGAGCAGCAGCGATTCCGCCGACTTGCCAGGCACCACGGCGGCACCGGACTCGCCGCCGCGAAGGAGGTCGGCCGGCGTTTCCAGGAGGAGATCGGCCTTGGTGGTGGTCTTGTTGTGACAGGGCAGGCAACTGACCTGCAACACGGGTAGAAGGTCCCGGTCAAAATCCACCGGCTCGATCCGCGTCAGACGTTCGATGGCGATCACCGGGGACGCGGGGGCCGGCACGGCCGTGTCCTGCGCCCGCAGGCCGAGACATGCGCACGCGAAGAACAGAGCAGTACAAAGAAGGGAAATGGGGTGCATCGGGGTGCCGGTTGACACTGCCATCGACGGTTGGAAAAGCGCGCCGGCGGGCGGGGCCTCGGAAAGGTGCGGAGCACCGAAGGAGTGCAACCCACAGCTCCCGCTGTGGGCTAAGATCCCGCGCCGCTCCGCGGCTACCAGGGCGCGCGGGGATACCGACGGTTCCACGGGAAGATAGAGATCCATGGTCAACGAATCACTTGGCGGGCAGGACACGCACCTGGATGGGAGCCGACCAGACGCCCACCGTGGCGTCGCGAGGCTTCGCTCGTTCCTCGGCAGCCTTGCGGGTGGCTTCGGCCTCCTTGTGGCGCTTTTCGAGTGATGGCTTCTGTTCGGCGGAAGCGGATTTCAAAGCGGCTTCGGCGGCCTTCAATTCGGCATCGGCAACGGCGATCGCCTCGGGCTGGTTCCGATACTTGCCGGACGCCTGTCCTTGAACCCACAGCACGTGATCGCCCTCGGGCAGGGCGGTTTCGGCGAGGTTCAATTCGAGGACCGCGTTGGTGGCCTTCTCGGCCACGCTGAATTCCTTCGCCTTCTCCAGGGGCGGAGATCCGGCCGGCCTCAGGTTGAAGGCAGCCGGAAATTCATGGCGACGCCCGATCTTCAAGGGCACCGAGAGTTTTCCGCCTGCCTTCACCTCATGCACCCGGTCCTCGGTGGCGACGACCACGACCGGTTCCAACTCCGGAACCAAGCCGATGCGGAACTCCTGGGACAATCGCGACACGACCGACTCCTGGTTGAAATCCGCGACGGTCCATTGCGGACCGCCACTGCGCGCAGCGTGTTCCACGCGGTTGGTCCCCACCGTTGCCCGGCCCATCACGCGCACCGGAAACTGCCCGGCCGCGATCTCCCCGGATGCGGTCAGGAGCACGGTACCGATGGAGGCACCACCGGCAATCTGGGTCGGACGGCAGGTCACTCCGGCTGGCAACCCTTCCGCGATCAACTCCACCGGACCCTCGAACCCATCGACCCGCGAAACGACCACCCGCAAGGGCAGCGTTCCTCCTCGACGCAGGGTCGGCGTGGTGAGGTGGAGTCGACGATCCTCGCCATTGGATCTCGGGGGCGGTTGAGCCCAGGTCACCAGTCGGAAATCCGGCGCGGCCCGACGGATCGTCAGCCGGTACGGCCGGCGCGGGGCGGAAGTCGACACGTTGAACACGTCGCACACCAGCACCCGGTAGGTTCCGTCCTCCGGAGCCTCAAACTTCCCTGCGGCATCGCGGCTGGAGACGGGCAACTCGTTGCCGGGCGGGTTGGAATCCAGTTCACCCAACTCGCTCACCTCGCCGTACTGCACGCGCCCGCCGGCGTCGCGCGTGGAAAGTTCCCGCTGGATCGACACCACCGGATCCATCCCCTGCCCCAGTCGATCGCCAGCGATCTCCACCCACCACACGTCGCCCTTCTTCGCCGTGAACGTCACTCCGGACAGCTCGGCACCCCGGGGAAACACGCTGCTGAAATCGAGCGGAGGCGTCACCGGCACCACCGCGGGCGCACTGCCCTCCGTTCCCGACACCATCACCGGCAGGTCCCCGAGAAGGAAGATCACGGGATTGGCCGATCCATTCGTGGTCGTCCACTTCCATCCCCAGGAGGAAAGCCCGGCTCCGGCCGGCCGTCGCAGTCGGGCCACTGGCGGAATCGACGACGTGGCCGGGGCAACCACATCCACCTCGACCCGTTCGAGTCGCACGCCATCCGCTCCGGTGAACGCCGTCGGCGTGCCTCCGGGCAACTGCCGGCCGAACAGCGTCACGCGGTTGGTGACGCCCGCACGAAGTCCCACCGGCAGGGCGAAATCGATCAGCGGTCCCGTTCTCCGTTCCAGCCGATAATGGAAATCATCCCCGCCGCGAAACTGGGAGTCGGTGAGTTCCAATCGATGAAGGCCCTCGGTGCCCGCAATGAAATCAAGGCAGCCGACCCGACGCGTCCGAGCCACTTCACGCCCGGCGGAATCGAAGACCGCCAGATCCGGGACGAGGCGCGAATCCACTTCGATGGTTTGAATCTGCAGGAGCACCCGCTCGCCCTTCCGCACGTCGAGCGAGTACTGGGCGCGGGTGGCGGCAGCGAGCCGACTCCACACGGCGGTTCCCCGGGTCAGCGGAATTGCCGTCTGGGCCGTGAGGTTGGTCGCCGGTTGGATTCGGGCCGGTGTGGATTCCACCAGGAACCCACGCGGGTTCGAGATGCCGAACCGTCCGGTGACCCGCAGGTCGACCACGCCCGGCGCCACTTCGGCGGGCACGATCACCTGATACACGCCCGCCGCACCGGGCTTGGGTTGCCCGACCACGCGGGGATCGCTGAAGACCAAGGCACCGGGTTCCTCCAACTCGGTGACGGCGACGGTGATCTCGTTGGTCGAACCCGCGGCCGCACCGGGCGGGAACAGGTGGGTGAGGACCGACTGGGGAAGCTGGGCGAAGGCCGTGGCAGGACCCAGGACGGCGAGCAAAACCAACGGGAGCAGGCGAGCCATGCCGGGGGGACCGGCAGTCACGTCTGTAGGCCCGCTGCCCTCAGCGGGCACTTCCTCGCCGCCGCCTGGGGACAGACGGCCTGCAGTCACGACAGGCTCCCGATGCCCCCGGCCGGTACCCCCGTTCTTCAATTCCGGATGCACGCGTCAGTGGTTGAAGAGGAATTCCTTGGTGTTCACCAGGGCCCAGACAGTGTCTTCAAAGGCTTCCCGGCGGGCCTTGATCCGACTGGCGTCATCCTTGGCCCCGGCGAGCTTCCGGGTGAGATAGGCCTGGGCCATGCCGAGCTCCTCCTTCCTCGGATCGCGACCGAGCGCCACCTGGTACAGCTCGGTCAGCCGCGCCTCCTCGGACCGCGTTGAATCCCCTGCGAGACGGGCGGCATAACCGGTATCGGCCGAAAGCTTGGTCTGGAGGTCCTTCGAGTTGAGCAGGTGCAACGCCTGGCTGAGCGAGGCGTCGAGCGAGCGCTCGCATTCGCACGAGGAACTGGCGTCGGGCCGCCCGAACACCGTCAGGAAGTACGAGGCCGAGTTGAAGCTGTTGTCCGGCAGGTTCACCGCCCGCATCCCCGGCGGCAGCCCCTCGAAACGCGTCTCCGCACCCAGCACCCCGTGGACCGCGTCAAGCAGGACCTCGGCATGCAACCGACGCGGATAGAACCGCGAGAAGTGG
>CAMCFL010000343.1 GCA_945873715.1 Akkermansia muciniphila | reverse complement strand
CGCCCGTCAGGCGGGTGCGGAAATCGTCTCCCTGACCCAGGACCGGTTCAGCTACGGGCGTTCCTTGAACGTCGGGTTCGCCGAGGCCCGCCATCCCTGGATCCTCGCGCTCAGCTCCCACGTGGTTCCGGTGCGGCCTGATTTCCTCGACGTGTACCGCGCCGCCATCGGCCGGCTCCCCGACAATGTCGTTGCCGCTGCCGGACCCTTGGTCCGGAACGACGGCGAGCGTGGAATGACCGGGGGCATCACCCTGTATCAGGGTGACGATTTTCTCCGGGGATTCGAATTTGGCGCCGGCAATCCGAACTGTCTGTACCGGCGGGACGTCTGGCAAAGCCGTCCCTTCGACGAGGATCTGGGCGGTGGCGAGGATTGCGAGTGGTACGTGTGGGCGATCGTGGCTGGGCACACGTTGGCCGCGGTGCATGCGGCGGAGGTGTATTACCGTTTCAAACGTTCGTGGTCGGCCTTTGTCTACAAGGGTCGCGTCGATTACCAGGTCACCCATCGCTACCTGGTAGTCCATCAACCCACGCTGTCCGGCCTCGGCATCCGCGCCGCGAAACTGGCGCTGTACGCCGGGATGGGAAGGGTCGGTTGGGCCGACATGAAGGCCAGCATGGCCCACTGCTGGGGATCCTATCTGGAAGCACGCGAGACCCGCCGCCAGGGCATCCCCGGAGGACTCCTCGCCCGGCAATTGAAAGCGCGGTAGCCCCGCGCCCAACATCCATGGGTGCCTCCTGAGTTTGCAGTCACGAATGTAGGCCCGCTGCCCTCAGCGGGCGTTCTTACATCGCCGCCTGAGGGCAGGCGGCCTGCCGCCATCGATGCGTGCGGAGCGTCAGGATACAATGGGGTCGCGTCTATATTGTTGACATTCTGGGTGGATCGAAGCGATCGGCGCCCTGGGGTGCGTGCCGGCCGATAGTAAACAAGATCGATGCGACCCCATTGTGATGGCCAGGATTGGCGTGGCTGTCGTTGTTCAAACATTCTGCGCCGTCCGCGGATGAAACCCCAAGTTTTAGCGTGATTCGTGTGATTCGTGGGCAATCGGTTTCTCAGCGTCCTCCCGACCTCGCCCGTCGACCGACCTCAGCACCTTGGCCAACCGTTGCAGGTGGGCTTCCAGTCCGAAGCGGCTCTGGAACGTTTCGCGGAAGCCGAGTCCGTCCTCGGTGCGGGCCACGGTGCGGAGGGCGTCCGCGGCCGCCGCTGGATCGCGTGAGGGAACCAATCCGGCATAGCCGGCCGGCAGCATTTCCGGGATGCCCCGCCAGCAGGTGGTGACGGGCACCAGACCGTGGGCCATGGCCTCGATCAGGTTCAGCGGCTGACCTTCATTCGCGAAGTAGCTGGGGAACAGGAAGAGGTCGGATTCCCGGAAGCAGGCCGCCTTCGCTGTGCCCGAGACGAACCCCAGCGTGCGGACACAACCGGCGAGATCGGGGCGGGCGACGCGTTCCTGGTATTCGGCTTCCTCCTGGGCGGTGACGAAGGTGCCCGCGACATCGAGGGTGAACCGGAGGCGGTTGGAGCCGGCCTCGGCAGCCTCGGCGGCGTTGGCCTGGGCAATGGCTTCCAGGGCGTCGAAGACCCCCTTGTCCCGTGTGCAATGGGCGAGGAACAGCACCCGGACGATCCCGCCCGAACGACGTTCGAGTGCACGATGGCGTCGGGTTGGTGCCAGCTCGGATTCGAAGTCAGGGCAGGGATCCGGGACTCCATTGGCGACCACTTCTGAACGGGACGGATGAAATCGCAGGGCGTCCGGGGAATTGAAGGCGGAGAGCGTGATGGCGAGATCGGCACCGCCGAGGAGACGATGGCTGATCCAGCGTTCCCAGGGGCGCGCGCTGGATTCGAGCCAGTCGCCGAGCCCGACGGCGTGCCAGTGGAAGATCGTCCGGCGGAACCAGGGTCGGACCAGCAACAGGACCACCCAATCGCGGTAGAGGCTGTTGCGCTTGGGTGGCGACGGCACGTAGTACCAGATCGTGACCCCTTCGGTGAATCGGGCGCGGAGGGCCTGCCAACAGTAGGCGAGCAACCGCGGAAGTTTGTCGCCCCGCGCGCTCCCGACGTCGGTCAGATCTTCGGACAGACGGGCATCGACGTGGATGACCTCGATGCCGAGTCCGGGCTGCCGTTGGAAGCCCTCGACGAGGTACTGCACCATCTGGCTCTGGCCATGGTGCGGCGGCGGGACGTGGGCAAAGACAACGAGCTTCATCCGCGGATCGACTGGGAATCGGGTGGTCTCGCCGCGAGGGGGTCGGAGGCGTTGGGAGTTCCGATCACGGCTGGCCACCGGCTTTTCGGAGGACTTCGGCGAGCGTCACGGTGGCACCGCCGCGGCGCTTGCTTTCGTCGGCTGCTTCCATGAAGGCGAGGATCTCGATCGATTCACGGGCGTCGACCGGCGGGCGGCGGGTGTTGAAGAAGCGGACGATTTCGACCACCAGCGGGGCGTATCCTTCGTAGGCACCGACGGCTTGTTCGCCTCCGGTTCCCTGGGCGCGACCGGTGTAGCCCTTGCCCTCGGTGAAGGTGCCGATCCGGCCGTCCGGCCAGTGGCCGGTGACCTCGATTCCGCCGGTGGCGTTGGTTCCGCGTTTCACGGAGAGGCAACCGGGACCCATGACGGTGAACAGCGATTCGACCCCGTGGATGCCGTACCAGAAGAGGTCGGGATGATGCGGTTCGAGGGCAGCCGGACTGGAGGTGACGGCGTTGGTGACGGTGCCGACGGCACCGGCGCGGACCGCCAGGGTGCTGGACCCAAACCGGAGGGAGGAAGCAGTGAACACGGGAACCTTGGCTTCGGCGGCCAGGCGGAAGATCTCGATGCCATCGCGGAGCGAGCCCGCCAGCGGTTTGTCGATGTAGAGGGGTTTGCCCGCGGCGATCACCGCGCGGGCCTGTTCCAGATGGGGACGGCCATCGACGGATTCCACCAGCACGGCGTCGACGTCACGGCACAGTTCCGGGATGGAACCGTAGATCTTCACCCCGTGTTTGGTGACGAGTTCCTTGGTGTACTCCTCGACGCGCGACCAACTGGAGTCGATGTCCCGGCTACCGCCCTTGAAAGCCGCGACGACTTTCGCCCCCGGCACATGGCCCTTGGAGGCGGGATTGTTCAGGATCTCGGTGAAGGCGGTGACGTGCGACGTATCCAGTCCGATGAGCCCCAGTCGGAGGTCGGCGGCGACGAGGGGAACGCTCAGGGCAGCCAGGAAGGGAAGGAGGAGCCGTTGCATGGGTTGATTTCCCGGCAGGAACGCCCCGGGAGCAAGCGCGTTTCTGCCTACCCGTAGGCGACGAGGTGACGAAGCTCACTTTGGTCGGGTGGGGAACGCGCCTGGGCCGGGGTACGTCCGAATGGAAGTCAGAGTCTCCTTACGTCGTCTCCTACGAGGCACCGAGGGAAGCAGGTGCGCCTCGGGAGTGGCGGGGGACGTAAGCGGGCCGGGGCACGTCCGACTGGAAGTTGGACGTCCCCCCTCAACCCGTAGGAGACGAGGTGACGAGACTCACTTCAATCGGGCGAGGACGTCCGAATCCCCCTGCAATGGGCGGTGGTCAGTCGGCACGCTTCTTGATTCAATCGTCGCGCGATGAACCGCCGACAGTTCCTCCGCCTCATGCCTGCCTGTACCGCCCTTGCCACCGGATGCGCCACTGTCCGATCCGAAGCACGATTGCGTGTCCTGACCTACAACCTCCACCACGGTGAAGGAGAGGATGCGAAGCTGGATCTGGAACGGATCGCGCGGGTCATCCGGGAGAGCGGGGCGGATCTGGTGGCGTTGCAGGAAGTGGACGTCCGGGCCCAACGCACCGGCCGGGTGGATCAGGCGGCGGAGTACCTCCGGTTGACCGGTCTGCACGGGCAGTTTGGCAAGGCCATCGATTTCCAGGGGGGCGCTTACGGCGGAATGCTGTTGAGTCGCTGGCCCCTGTCTGGATTCCAGGTGCACGCCTTGCCGAATCCGGAGAAGCGCGAGCAACGGATCGCCCTTTCAGCCCGCGTTTCTCCGCATGGTCTGGCCCCGTTGCGGTTTGTGGGAACCCACCTGGATGCCAGTCGCGACGACGGCGATCGATGGTTGCAGGCCGCTCGCCTGCAGGAGTTGTTTGGAATGGATCCGGGCCCGGTCATCCTCGCGGGGGACTTCAATGACCGGCCGGAATCCCGGGTCATGCAACGGATGTTTGCCGATTGGGAAGATGGCTCGGCCGCGGCTCCTGCACCGACCATTCCCGCCGGCAAACCCACCGCCCGGATCGACTACGTGTTGCTGCGCCCGCGGGGCGGATGGCGGGTGACCCGGACTGAGGTCATTGCGGAAGCGGTCGCCTCGGACCATCGCCCGGTGTTGGTGGAGTTGATGGCCTTGTAGGCCCGCTGCCCTCAGCGGGCGGGAAGTTGCCTCTGGTTTGCCTTGGCAGGAACGGGCGGGCCGACCATTCCCCCGATTCTGGACCACCGCGCGTCGCCTATCGGAAATGCGCGTCTGCGTAGTCGAGGAACACGCCCCAGTCC
>CAMCFL010000342.1 GCA_945873715.1 Akkermansia muciniphila | reverse complement strand
GCCGAGGCGGGGATGCGGCTCGGGACGAGGGCGCAACCGCCAGGATTTCGAGTAGGGAGTGAAGACGGTGTAGGGAGTCCCGGCACCCGTCAGGATTTCGCGTTCCTCCCAAGCGACCGAGTCCTTGAAGGAGCTGAAGGCGACCCCCTGCTCCTCCAGGACGGCCGACACCCGGGCGTCGCGCTCGCGGGAGTAAGGCTCGTAATCGCGGTTGGTGAAGACGGCGGTTGCCCCCGTCTCCCGTGCGAGCCTTGCCAGTTGTTCGTGCGGAACCCCGTGCCGGACGATCAAGCGATGTCCCAATACGGCCAGATTGCCCGCCAACGACTCCAGCGAACGCAACAGGAACTGCACCCGGGCTGGCCCTACGTCCGGAGCCCGCAGGATCGCGTCATCCCAGCAAAAGAAGGGGATCACCCGACTTCCCCGGGTGTAGGCGTGGTGCAGCGAAGTGTTGTCCGTGACCCGCAGATCGCGTCGAAACCAATGAATGACCGTGCTCAAGCGTTCGCAGCATATCATCGAACCCGCACGGACGAGGAGTTTCCAGTGGCACGGATTCCCGACCGCCGTCACATTTGAAACATGGTGATTTCGAAGCGCAGCTCCGGTGGGTGGTTCAGCCTCCTGACGCTCCTGATCGCGGTGGCGATTCCGCAGGCACGGGCGGAGCGATGGTGGCCGGACTCGGTCGAGCAGGCCCTGGTCCTGGCCGGCACCAACCGGGTCGCGCTGACGCCCATGTTGGAGGGAACGCCGCCGGGCCAACGGGAAGGCATGACCTTCCTGTTCGAGAACATGCCCGAGATCGATCTGCGCACGCTCGACGCGGGCCTGATTGCGACCAACACGGCGCTCGCCTACCAGGCGATGGCGACCGCGCCCTGGGCGAAACAGATTCCTCCCGACGTCTTCCTCAACGACATCCTGCCGTATGCCTGCATCAATGAACTGCGCGACTCGTGGAGGCCCCGTCTCCGCGCGCTCGCGCTGCCGCTGATCGAGGGTTGCACCAGCCCCGGGGAAGCCGCCCGCCGGATCAACGAACGCCTCTTTCCCCTGGTCAACGTCAAGTACTCCACCAAACGCCGGAAACCCGACCAGAGCCCACTCGAAACCATCGAGAGCGGGATGGCGACCTGCACCGGTCTTTCGGTCCTGCTCGCCGACGCCTGCCGCGCCGTCGGCATCCCCGCCCGCATCGTCGGCACTCCCCTGTGGATCAACCTGCGCGGGAATCACACCTGGGTGGAGGTCTGGGATGGCGACTGGCATTTCGCCGGTGCGGCCGAACCCGACGCGGCCGGACTCGACCGTGGATGGTTCGTGCACGACGCCTCCCAGGCGAAGCGCGACGAACCGCGTCACGCCATCTACGCCAGCAGTTTTCGTCGGACCGGCACGGCCTTCCCCATGGTCTGGGCCCGCAACGTCCAGTGGGTGCCGGCGGTGAATGTCACCGATCGCTACACGCCGAAGTCCCAGGCCACCGTCGACGGAAAGATCCGGCTGTTGGTGAAGGTCCTGGATCAACCCGCTGGCCGTCGGGTCAAGGCCGAGGTCTTCCTGGGCGACCTCACCGAGCCCACCCGGGTCGGGACCGGCATCAGCCGCGAGGAAACGGCGGACATGAACGACATTCTTCCCTTCGAAGTCGTGCCCGGCCACCGTTACGTCGTGACGGCCCGTGCGGGTTGGGAAGCCAATCACCTGCAGGTGATCGCCACCGATGCCCGCGAGCAGGTGGTGGTTGTTTCCCTCAGCCCGCGCACCTCCCTTTCCCATCCGTCGCAGGCGTGTTACCTGCCCAATGCCAATTCGCGGGTGACCGCACGCCTGCTCCCGCGACGCTAGCCACGGCAGAACCGGTTTGAACCACCACGTAGCGACGGCAGCCACGTCAGGGCCGGTTTGAACCACCACGTAGCGACGGCAGCCACGTCAGAACCGGTTCTTTGTCCTTCGTGGCGTCCGTTGTTCCGTGGTGGTGAACCACGCCTCACGTGGCGTCCGTCGTTCCGTGGTGGTGAATCCGGATCCAGCCCGTTGCTTTCCAGCAACTCCTCGCCCAACCCCTGCGGGTGCATGGCCAGCGGGTAGAACTCGCCATTCGACCGCACCCGAACCGGCATCATCGAACGGACCCGCCTACTTCACCGGGCACAGCTTCAGCCCCTGCAACGCCCGCATCCGGGTGGGAAAGGATGGAGGACTACCGATCCCTCCCAGCTTGACGGTGATGTTGGTTTCTCCGCGGACCTTGGCCGAGGCAAAGTCGGCGCCCGACGCCAATTGCCACGAACGGATGGTCAACTGGGCTTCATGCCCGGGAGCGACGGAAGGCACGCGGACAGTCCCGCCGGAGAAGATCCCGGCTGCCTTGCCTTCGAGCATTCCCACCGACGTCAGTTTGGTCCAGGTCAGGTCCTTCTGCAGTAGTTCCACGTTGGAATCGACGGCACCGGTCTTCGGATTCCGGACGACCACTTCGACGCGGTATCCCTCGCCCGCGACGGCCCTGCCCTCGCAGTCGGTGAAAGGAACCGTCCGCGCCTGATTGCTGTTGGTGAACAGGAAGGTCCCCTGCCCCAAGCCCGCCGGGACGACTATCGAGAGCGTCACGGCCAACCCACTGATCTTTCCGAGCCAAGCATTCATGCTGATATTGGGATCAACCTGACACCGACACTCCCCGCCGCCAATCGGGGAGTTGGGGGGGATTCCACTCCGACACGGCCGAAGGTCGTCCACAGATGGCACAGATGGCACAGATGAGGCACCTCGCGGTGTCCAAGCCGCGAAAGGGGTCTCACTCCACAGGTGAGTTTACCGCGGTCGAGATCGGGGCTTTTATCTGCGTCCTCTGTGACATCTGTGGATAGAACTCCGGTTTCCAGGATGAACCCGCTCCGAACGACGTATCCTGATCCTGATCGCCGAAGACAAGACCTCGAAGGAGATCGCCGCCCAACTCGGCGTCAGCCCCAACACCGTGGACAATCACCGCGCCAACATCTGCGAGAAGCTGGCGCTGCGCGGCACCCATTCCCTGCTCAAGTTCGGCTTCGACAACAAATCCCGTCTGGCAGACGGGTAAGCGGACGGACGGAATCACCTTCCCCCTCGGCCAAACCTCTCGCACCTTTCCTCCTCCGTGAACGTTGAACTCAGCGCGGTCGACAAGATCTACGCGAGGACCCGTGCCCTGGACCGGGTGACGTTGTCCCTGCCCCCGGGCCAGATCGTTGCGATACTCGGCTCGAATGGAGCCGGCAAGACCACTCTCCTGCGCTGTCTCGCGGGCCTCATCCGTCCGGACCGGGGCGAAGTCACCTATGACGGCGAGCATTACTCCGTCGGAAATCTGAACCTCCGGCGTCGCCTCGTCTTCCTTCCCGATTTTCCGCCGCATTTCTCCAACGAATCCGTCCTGCGCAGCCTCGGGCTGATGCTCCGGATCTACGAAGCGGACGGCGACGACGCCCCGGAGCAGGTGATCCATTGGCTGAAGGCGTTCGAGTTGCTGCACCTGGCCGAGGCCCCCGTGGAATCGCTCTCCCGCGGCCAGGCCTACAAGGTCGCCCTCATCCCGCTGTTGATCATCGATCCCGAGCTCTGGTTGCTGGACGAACCGTTGGCGTCGGGCATGGACCCGCACGGGTTGTCGCTTTTCAAGGCGGCGGCCAGGGCGGCCGCAGCCCGCGGCCGGACGATCCTCTACACCACCCAGGTGCTCGAAGCCGCCGAACGTTTCTCGGATCGGGTGTGCATCCTGCACCAGGGCGAGGTCCGGATCTTCGACACGCTCCAGAACCTGCGCGATCGCGTCACCGACCACGGCGACGGCGTGCTCGCGTCCGTCCTCGCAAGCCTCCATGAAACCTGACGACACCGCCTTGACGGTCTCGCGCCGACAATTTTTGGGGACCGCGGCCGCGATGGCGCTGGCAGGCCGCGGCGAAGCCGTTGCCGTGGAAGCGGGCTTGCGGCCCATCCGCGTGGGGTTCCTCGGGCTCGCCTATTCGCACGCATCGGAGAAGTGCCGGATCCTCCAACAATCCCCCGCGTGGGAACTGGTCGGTGCGTGGCCGGAGACGCCGGCGCTGGCCCGGGAGTACGCGGACCGTGGGCTCCGAATCCTGACCCAGTCCGAGGTCCTGGAACGGGCCGAGGTGGTCGTGGTGGAATCGGAGGTGGCCCAACACGCGCCGCTCGCGCGACTGGCGCTGGAAGCCGGACGCCACGTCCACCTTGAAAAGCCGCCATCGCTGCGGCTCGACGATTTCGATGCCCTGCTCCGCCTCGCCCGGGAGGGGAAGCGACTGCTGCAAGTGGGGTATATGTGGCGGCATCATCCGGGATTGAACGCCGTGCAGGAACTCATCCGCTCCGGCGGGCTGGGTGACGTCTTCCAGGTGCGCATCGCCATCGACAATCAACTGGCGGCGGACCGACGCAAGGAATGGGCGCAGTTCCCGGGCGGAGTCCTGTTCGAGTTGGGCTCCCATGTGATCGATGCGGCGGTGCGATTCTTTGGACGACCGGAGCGGGTGAC
>CAMCFL010000341.1 GCA_945873715.1 Akkermansia muciniphila | reverse complement strand
CGAACAGGTCCTGCTCCGTGGGGTCGAAGAACTCCCCGAAGACGTGCCTCTTCTGGACCTGCTTTCCTTCGTCTATACCCAGAACGACAAGCCCGAGAAATCCCTCCCCTACCTCGATCGGTTGCTCAAATTGAGGCCCGACGACGAAGCTCTGCTCCAGCGCCGGGGCTATCTCCTCATCCAGTTGGGCAAGGTGGACGAGGCGATCGCGGTCTTCGACCGGATCCTCAGTCGTCATCCCGACGACGTGGACGCCCTGATGAACCGCGGCACCGCCCTTCTCGCCGCGGATCGAGCCGACAAGGCAGAAGAAGATTTCGAGACGGTGCTGCGCCGCGTCCCGGAGGCAATCGACGCCCGCGTCGGGCTCTCCGAAGTCGCCATGCGCAAGAAGGACAAGGCCCAGGCCATCCGTCATCTCGACAAGGCCATCGCGTCGGTCACGGCGGGGACATCGGTCCACGCCAGTCTCACCAACCGACTTGCGGCCATCCAGGCCGCACCGTGAGTCCGCCAGAAGGTGAAACCGGAAGCATCCCGGGTTCACTGCCCGTCACCCCGCCCTGGCGAATCGTCCACGTCATCACCCGCCTGATTGTCGGTGGAGCGCAGGAGAACACGGTCTCTTCCGTCCTCGGGCTTCGCGAGCGCCGCGACTTCCAGGTCCAGCTGATCAGTGGGCCCACCACCGGACCAGAGGGCTCGCTCGAATCGCTGTTCGATTCCAGCCCGGGAGCCCTCTCGATCATTCCTGAACTGATCCGGCCGGTGCGTCCTTGGACCGACTGGATCGCCTACCGCCGTCTGACCGAGCGATTCCGGCAGCAGTTGCCCCACATCGTCCACACCCACTCCGGGAAGGCTGGAATCCTCGGCCGCCTCGCGGCGCGGAAGGCGGGCGTGCCGATCATCCTGCACACCATCCACGGGCCGTCGTTTGGCCCCTTTCAGGGTCCTCTGGCCAACGCCGCGTTCACCCAGGCCGAACGATTCGCCGCCCGGGTCACCGACCACTTCGTCGTCGTCGCCGACGCCATGACCCGTCAGTACCTGGCGTCGGGCGTGGGTCGCCCGGGGCAGTTCACCCGGGTCTTCAGCGGGTTCGACCTCGATCCCTTTCTCAACGCCCAACCGGATCCGGAGTTGGCGAAACGGCTGGGCATCCAACCGGGTGACTTTGTGGTCGGCAAGGTCGCCCGCCTCTTCGAACTCAAGGGTCACGATGATCTTTTTCGCGCCGCACCCGAACTCCTGCGACGCATCCCCAACCTCCGCATCCTGCTGGTCGGTGACGGCCCGTGGCGCGAGCGCTTCGAGGCACTCTCCCGACAACCGCCCCTGAACGGACGCGTCCTTTTCACCGGGCTCATCCCGCCATCCGAAGTCCCAAGGCATCTCGCCCTGATGGATGTCCTCGTCCACCTCTCCGGCCGTGAAGGGCTGGCCCGGGTCCTGCCCCAGGCGTTGGCCGCGGGCAAGCCCATCGTCGCCTACGACTGCGACGGAGCTTCGGAGATCTGCCTCGATGAACAGACCGGATTCCTGATCCTGCCCGATCATCTCGATGCCTTGGTCAATCGCCTGGGACAACTCGCCGACGCCCCGGAACTGGCCCGGAGCCTGGCCGCCGAAGGGCAGGCCTTCGTCCGCGAACGATTCTCCACCGAACGGATGGTCCAGGACCTCGACGCCCTGTACCGGGACTGGATCATGCGGAAGGGTCTGCGCCCGACGCTGCTCCGCTGATCCATTCCCCGCCCTTCCGGAAGGAACGGCAGCCTGCCGGTCCCGACCCCTCCGCTGCCGCCACCTCCCGTCGCATCTCACCCCCAAGGACGGTTGGCCCTGCGCCGCTGCCGCGCAGCGGGCGAAAGCGGCAGCTGACGCTGCACACACTCCAGGACGCTCCCGCGCCGGACGCCGACTGCCCTCCACCCCCGCTTCTCCGCTTCTCCGCTTCTCCGCGGCTTTCCCCAACTCGACGGAATCAAACCCAGTACCGGCGAGCCGCCGGATCCCCCCATTCCGAGGCGCAGGAGCAAGTGCACCGAACAGAACCTCGCCCCTGCCCGACGGCATTCCACCCCACATCCGTTGCACTCTGCCCCACAAGATCGGGTGATGAGCCGCTCCTGGGATATAACCGAATCATTCCCATGATTCGATTCGACTCCCACCAACAGGGCCGGGCACTTCTCGCCGGCGTCATCGCACTTCTTGCCACCCAAGGATCCGCCCTGGCCCAGGGCTGCGTCGCGGTCCGCGGTGCCGGCAGTTGCGCGGCCAACCCGGCCGGCATGACCAACATGCTGGATTCAAAATGGCTGGCCTCGCTCTCCTATCGATGGCTCCACTCCGACCGTCACTTTGTCGGCGACGTCGAGAACACCTCCCGCCAACTCATCGGGAATCAGGTCGTCAATGATTCGCACTTCATCGACCTCGGCATCAGCTATTCGATCACCCCGCGCTACTCTGTCTCCTTGGCGCTGCCTTTCGTCCGACACGACCGCACCTCCTGGTACGAACACACCCGCACCAATCGTTACGGCAGCCAATCCGGAGGCCTGGGCGACGCCCGCCTGACCGTCAGCACCTGGATCCTCGATCCCGCCAAGCTCCCCAGCGGCAACCTCCAGATTGGGATTGGCGTCAAGGCACCCACCGGCGACTACGCCGCCACCGACACCTTCACCACCGTCAATGGCCCGGTGACCGGCTACGTCGATCAATCCATCCAACCCGGGGACGGCGGATGGGGAATCACCCTGGAAATGAACGGATACCAGACGATTGGAGCCGGCGTGTACGCCTACGCCCAGGGCTTCTACCTGGCCAATCCCCGCGACGTGAACGGGACTTCCACCCGGACGGGAACCACCCGCGGCAACCCCTACGAGCAGATCAGTTCGGTCCCCGATCAATACCTCGTCCGCGGCGGCCTCGGCTACACCCTCCCCTGGGTCAAGGGTGTCACCGTCACCCTGGGCGGACGGATCGAAGGCGTTCCCGTCTATGACCTCATCGGCGACGAGAGCGGCTTCCGCCGTCCCGGCTTCTCGATCGGGATCGAACCTGGCATCTCCTGGATGCCCGGGCACTGGACCTTCTCCCTCTCCGCTCCGGTCATGGTGTATGCCAACCGCCAGCAAAGCGTGGCCGACAAACGCTTCGGGACCGACACCGGAACCTTCCGCCACGGCGACGCCGCCTTCGCCAGCTTCCTCCTCTCCTTCAGCGCCTCGCGGGCGTTCTGAGGGCGCTTCCGTGGGCAATGTTCGAAGGCTCTGACTGCCATTCGAACGCGCGTCGGCCCACGCGCGTTGCCGACCGATGGAAGTGAGCCTCCTGACGTCGTCTCCAACGGGTTGAGGGAACCCCTCGCTCCATCGGCACGTACCTCGACCCACCCACGTTCCCCACCACTCCCAAAATGCGCCTGCTTCCATTGGCGCCCCGTAGGAGGCGACGTCAGGAGACTCTGATTTCCATCCCGATGTACGTCGGAGTGAAGGTGCCCGCTGAGGGCAGCGGGCCTACATTCGAGACAACAAACTCAAGATGCACCTCGTCGCCTACGGAGAGGACGACGCCGGGGTTGTCAGCGGTCGGGGGCCGTGCACGATCCGAAGAGTCATCCGGGCCCGGGTCCGGATGCGATTCATGCGCCTGTGCCTTCTCACCTTCCTCATCCCCCTGCTTCTGGTGTCCACCCCGATCCATGCCCATGAGGGAGTGATCCTCCTTCACGGCCTGTGCCGATCCCCGCAGTCGATGGCCCGACTGGAGAAGCGACTCTCAGCCGAGGGTTATGCGGTGGTGAATGCCGGGTATCCCTCGCGCTCGGCGCCCATCGAACAGCTTGCCCCGGAGACGATCGACCGGGCGCTCGCCTCTCCCTTGATCGCGGGCGTCACCCGGATCCATTTCGTGACCCATTCGATGGGAGGGTTGCTCGTGCGCCAGTATCTCGCCACCCACTCCCTCCCCCAACTCGGGCGGGTGGTCATGCTGGGCCCGCCCAATCAAGGCAGCGAGATCGTCGATGCCCTCGGGGGACTTCGTCTCTTCCGATGGATCAACGGCCCGGCGGGAGGTCAGTTGGGGACCCGATCCGATTCGCTTCCCAACCGACTCGGCCCGGTGGATTTCGAACTGGGCGTCATTGCCGGTGACCGTTCCATCAACTGGATCAACAGCCAGATCATCCCGGGTCCGGACGACGGCAAGGTCTCGGTGGAACGAACCCGGGTAGCGGGGATGAAGGATCACCGGGTGATGCACGTCACCCACCCGTTCCTGATGCGGAACCGTCGGGTGATGGATCAGACCCTGCACTTCCTGCGCTCAGGCAGGTTTCAGGAACTCACCGATGCCTCTTGAGTGGGTCATGAATGTAGGCCGCCTGCCCTCAGGCGGCGATGTGAAAGCGCCCGCTGAGGGCAGCGGGCCTACATCCATCACTCGTCCCTCCGAAGCCGCCTTGGCTGGCTGCAACTGGCAACTGGCACCTGGCTTCTAGCAACTCCCCACGGTTACTCCGTCGGGAACTCGAACTCGACC
>CAMCFL010000340.1 GCA_945873715.1 Akkermansia muciniphila | reverse complement strand
CGAGAGCCAGGGGGTGCGTCTTGAATTTGTTGTCAGCGCTGTAGGCCCGCTCCCTCAGCGGGCGCTTTCACATCGCCGCCTGAGGGCAGGCGGCCTACCTCCATGACCAACTCGGGATGCAACCATGGCCCCGGACGGCTTCCCCCACGATCAGCGCAGCAGGATGCCACCCTCTTTTTCCACGGCGTCCCGGATCAGTTTGCGGAACTCCGGCAATCCCTGATCAAAGGCGGCCGAGATGGGCAGGACGGGAGTCTTGCGGATGCGACGCTTGAAGGCCTTGAGGTTCGCGTCGGCGTGCGGCTCATCCATCTTGTTGGCGACCACGAAACGCGGACGCTCCAGCAGCGTCGGGTCGTAGGCTTCCAACTCATGGAGCAGATGCCGGTAATCCTCCCAGGGCTCCCGGTTATCGGTGCCGGCCATGTCGATCAGCATGACCAACACCTTGCAGCGACGGATATGGCGCAGGAAGGCATGGCCCAGACCGACGTTCTCGTGGGCCCCTTCGATGAGTCCGGGGACGTCGCAGATCACCAGGCGCGCATAATCCGAATACTCCAGAATGCCCACCTGCGGGGTCAGGGTCGTGAACGGATAGGCGGCGATCTTCGGGCGGGCATGGGAGATCGCGGTCAACAGGGTTGATTTGCCGGCGTTGGGATACCCCACCAGCCCGACGTCGGCCATCATCCGCAACTCCAGCAGATAACGCCCTTCAGTCCCCGGCTCGCCCGGCTGGGCGTATCGCGGGGACTGATGCCGGCTGGTGGCAAAGTTCCGGTTGCCAAGACCACCCCGCCCGCCTTTGCAGAGGATGAACCGCTGACCATCGGTCGTCAGATCCGCGACCATTTCGCCTTTGGAAAGCGGTGCTTCGTCCTTCTTCTCGTCCTCCTCCAACCCGACCTCGAGTGCACGGATGTTGCCACTGGTCCGGATCACCGCACGACCGCGGCCGCCGACCGGAAGCCGGGCGGGTTCCTCCTCGTCGTCCTCCGCGGCTTCAGCAGCCGCGTCTTCGGCCTCGGCCTCGGCCTGGGCGGGATCCATGGGTCGGTTCCCGGCGGACTTGGAGGACTCCGGCTCGGGATCGGGAGTGGTGTCTTCCATGCACCAGACCAGCGTACCGCAGGGCACCTTGATGATGATGTCCTTGCCGGCCTTGCCATCCATGCCCTTGCCCATGCCGTTCTGGCCATTCTGGGCGATCAACCGTGGGTTGAAGAACTGTTCGAGCAGGTTGTTGAGGTCGTGGGTCGCCTCAAGGATCACGTCGCCCCCTTTCCCGCCGTTGCCGCCATCGGGGCCACCCTTGGGAATGTAGGCCTCGCGGCGGAAAGCAATGCAACCGGGCCCGCCATGACCGGCACGGGCGTACACTTTGACTTCGTCGACGAACATGAGGGGGGAGGATAGGGAGGAGGGCCCGCAAGAAAAACAAAAAGGGCGAGGCCGGTGGCCTCGCCCGGGAGATCGGTGTTCCGATCCTTGGTAGCCGGTCGGATGCGCGGAGGATCCGCGGGCCGAACCGGATCAGTTGGAAGCAGCCGCCGCGGCCGCCACCTCGGGAAGCACGTTCACACGACGCTTCTCCTTGTCGAACTTCACGCGCCCGTCGATGAGGGCGAACAGGGTCCAATCGCGGCCGACGCCGACGTTGAGACCGGCGGTGAACTTGGAACCACGCTGGCGGACGATGATGCTGCCAGCAGTGACCATTTCACTGCCGAACGCCTTGACTCCAAGACGCTTGCTGACGCTATCGCGGCCGTTCCGGGAACTGCCTTGACCTTTTTTATGAGCCATAAGCCTGAATGAAAACCGTTATCTGTTGAGTGTGCCGTGGGGGATGGACTGGGTGAGGGGAGATCCCCTCACTTCAGGCGGTGATCTCCTTCACCTTGACCACCGTGAGCTCCTGCCGATGACCCACCGTGCGGTGATAGCCCTTCCGGCGACGGAACTTGAAGGCGATCTTCTTTTCGCCACGGATGTGCTCGACGACGTCCGCGACCACCGTGGCTCCCGCCACCGTGGGCGAACCCACGGAAACCTTGCCTTCGTTGTTCACCAGGAGGACCTGGTCGAACACAAAAGTCTGGCCAGGCTCGGCAGCCACCAGTTCGATTTCAAGAAGGTCACCCGCCTCGACCCGATATTGCTTACCGCCTGTTTGCAGAACTGCGTACATAAATCCTCGTCTCGAAAGAAAGAGCGCAGAAGGAACCAAACACCGGGGCCAGTGTCAACCGGCGTTTCGCATCCAGGTGATTTAGGGATGGCTGCGCCAGCTGCGCCCCCCCTTTCCCGAATTGACTCAGGACTCCATCACGATAGTCTCCCGCCTCTATTTTCCGGCGACTTTCCGCCGATTTCACCTGTACCTGTTAACCTGATCGTATGGCAAAAGCTCTGAAGTACGTTTACACGTTTGGCAATAAGAAGGCCGATGGCGATGGCACGATGAAGCCCCTTCTCGGCGGCAAGGGCGCGAACCTCGCCGAGATGACCCGCATTGGCCTTCCGGTGCCCCCGGGATTCACCATCACCACCGAGGTCTGCACCTATTTCTACGACAACAAGCGGACCTATCCCAAGGAACTCCAGGCCCAGATCGAGGCAGGCATTGCCAACATGGAGAAGATCATGGGCACCCGCTTCGGCAACAAGTCGGGCATGCCCCTGCTGGTCGCCGTCCGGTCCGGTGCCCGTGACTCGATGCCGGGCATGATGGACACGATCCTCAACCTCGGCCTGAACGACGACACCGTCATTGCCCTGGAACAGGCCACCAAGAACCCCCGCTTCGCCTGGGATTGCTACCGCCGCTTCGTCCAGATGTACGGCGACGTCGTCCTCGGGGTGCAGAAGCGCGAAGGGGAAGACCACGAGCCCTTCGAAACGGTCATCCACAACTACAAGCACGAGCGCTACCACAGCGACATCGAGGACTCCAAGCTGACGGCCGAAGACCAGCAGGAGCTTGTCCGCCGCTTCAAGGCGCTGGTCAAGGAGCGCACCGGGAAGGTGTTCCCCAACAGCCCCTGGGACCAACTCCGCGGCGCCGCCGGCGCCGTGTTCAGCTCCTGGATGAACGACCGCGCGATCGTCTATCGCCGCAAGTACAACATCCCCCAGGAATGGGGAACGGCCGTCAACGTCCAGGCGATGGTGTTCGGCAACACCGGTGACACCTCCGGTTCCGGCGTGGCCTTCACCCGCAACCCGGCCAACGGAACCAACGAGTTCTATGGCGAGTACCTGGTCAACGCCCAGGGCGAGGACGTCGTCGCCGGTGTTCGCACCCCGGAACCCGTCCTCAAGCTCAAGGACGTGATGCCGAAGAGCTACGCCGAACTGCTCACGGTCCGCAAGACGCTCGAGAAGCACTTCAAGGATGTTCAGGACGTCGAGTTCACCATCCAGGAAGGCAAGCTGTTCATGCTCCAGACGCGCAACGGCAAGCGCACCGCCGCCGCCGCGCTGAAGTTCGCCGCCGACATGGTCAAGGAGAAGCTCATCGATTGGGAGACGGCGATCATGCGCAATCCCGCCGATCAGCTCGAACAGCTGCTCGCCCCGATCTTCGACCTCACCGAGGTCAAGAAGGCGAAGGTCATCGCCACTGGCCTTCCCGCCGGTCCCGGAGCTGCTACCGGCAAGATCTATTTCAACGCCGAGCGCTCCGTTCAGGCCGCTGAAAAGGGTGAAAAGGTCCTGCTCGTCCGCGTCGAGACCTCGCCCGAGGATCTCCGCGGCATGATCGCCGCCGAAGGCATCCTGACCGCCCGTGGCGGTGTCTCCTCCCACGCTGCGCTGGTCGCCCGTCAGATGGGCAAGGTCTGCGTCTGTGGTGCTGCTGGCGTCACCATCGACTACGACACCAAGACCGCGTCCATCGACGGTCACACGTTCAAGGAAGGGGATTTCCTCTCCATCGACGGCACCTCCGGCCTCGTTTATGCCGGCCAGATCAAGACGGCCCCCTCGGAGATCGTCTCCGGCCTGCTCAACGGCGACACCGTTGCCCAGAAGACCGAGAAGTTTAAGAACTACGTGCAGCTGATGGCCTGGTGCAAGAAGGCCACCCGCATGTCCGTCCGCACCAATGCCGACACCCCCGAGCAGACCGCCCAGGCCATCGCCTTCGGTGCCGAGGGCATCGGCCTGACCCGCACGGAGCACATGTTCTTCGAGGGCGACCGCATCGACGCGATGCGCGAGATGATCCTCGCCGACTCGCTCCAGGCACGCGAAGCCGCCCTGGCCAAGCTCCTGCCCTACCAGCGCGAGGACTTCTTCGGAATCTTCAAGGCGCTCAAGGGTTATCCCGCCACCATCCGCTTCCTGGATCCGCCCCTGCACGAGTTCCTGCCCCACTCCAAGGAGCAGCAGATGGATCTCTCCCGGAAGCTCGAGATCCCCGTGGAGAAGATCATGGCCCGCGTGCACGAACTCCATGAGTTCAATCCCATGCTGGGCTTCCGCGGCTGCCGCCTCGGCATCAAGTATCCCGAGATTACCCGCATGCAGGCCCGCGCCGTCCTCGAGGCCGCTGCGGACGCGACCAAGAAGGGTTTCA
>CAMCFL010000339.1 GCA_945873715.1 Akkermansia muciniphila | reverse complement strand
CCGTCCAGGGAAGGAACGGGTCACTCCGTTGTAGGAGGCCTGGGCGGGAGGGGCGATCGGGGTGATTTCGGCGATGAACGCCTCTTGGAGGAAGGTGGAGGCAACGGTGCCTGATCCGACGATGAAGCGCCCGTCCGGCGAGATCGCGTAGGCCTCGTCCAGACTGTACCAGTAGCTCAGGTCCACTCCTTGGGCCGCAAGGACATCCTCGAGTCGGGTGGCGTTCCCGCCGGCCGACCAGACCGTTGCGGTGGTCCAGAAGGGGCTGTCCGAACCGTACCCGACCCAGGTAAGGCCGTCTGCCGTGGTCCCCAGGGCCGCCGCGTTGGCGTCGCCCCCGGCCAGATCCGGCAGGAAGCTGGCACCGACGCCCTCGATCCAGCGGAGCGCGTCGGCCGCATTGCCGCCGGGGTGGAGGACCCGCCCGCCGATGGCGTTGCCCTCGGAAGAGATGGAGGAGGCAAAGACGTCGAGGTCGGCAGGGAAGGCCGTCACCGCGCTGGGCGTCGTGCCCGTCCAGCGAACCAACTGGAGGCCGAGACTGCCCGCGATGAAGGATCCGGTCGGGGTGATGGCCCCGGCTTCTCCGGTGGTGGCACCGGCGAGGGTGGGCAATGCGGTGATCCCGGTGGAAGCCTGCCAGCGGAACGGGGCGGAACCGTCAAAGCCAACGATCGTGCTGCCGTCGGAGGTGGCGGACAGCGGCGTGGTCATGAGATTGGCACCGACGTGCCCGAGGTTCTCCAGGATTCCCCCGGTCAGACGGAACCCTTCCGTTCCCGAGAAACCCGCCACCACGGCACCGTTGCCCGAGACGACCGTGGCCGCGTTGTCCGGCGCGGCATTGATGCTGCCCAGATCGACCAGTCCCTCCAGGGCCGTCCAGCGGAAGGCGTGGCGGGTTCCATCGAACCACGAGGACGCACCGGCGATGGTGGTGCCGTCTGCGGAGACGGCAAAGGCCCGGCTCCAGTAGCCGTCGGGGAAGTCTCCCAACGACTGGATGGATGCGGCCTGCGTGGCGAGGACGGTGGCGGCGAAGCCGGCACCCAGGGTGGCGAGACGCGGACGAACGATGGGTATCATGTGAAGGCGACTGGTTTGGCCAGGTGGCGGAAGTAAACTTTGACCACCTGCTTCCTGATCCTCAGTGCAGCGGGATGACGAAGTTGCAAAATCGTAGGTGAACGGCTTACGAATTCGGTTTCTGCAGGGCGCAGAGGACCGCGGCAGAGAGCGCGGCGACCCGGGTGGCCAGTGGGAAGTCGGACGGGGCCTCGAGAGTGAGGCTTTGGCGACATCGGTTCTGGAGCAGCCAGAAAGCCTCGGGCCAGTCCGGGCGGGCCAGTGGATCCGTCGCGGGCCGGATCACTCCGGATCCGTCGCAGGGACGGCCGTCGATCAGGGTGGCGGTCTCGATGGGGCAGACGTGGGAGACGGCTTCAACGATGGCGGATGCCGGGGAGGGGTGCCCGTCCGGATTGAGTTCGTAAAGGTAGAATCCCGCGGCTTCCCAGTCTTCGTGAAGCATGATTGCGAGGTCGAATGCCGGGCAGTTTTCCAGGTAGTTGAGGTGTGCCCGGACTTCCGCTGATTGCCGATGGTTGTAGTCCCGATTGAGGTCGATCCCGGTTGGGTTGGTGCGGGTTCCCGCCTCCAGCCCGGCCGGGTTGAGGCACGGGAAGATCCACAGGTCGGCATCCTCGGGAAACAGGTCGCTGCGGAGGAGGTCCAGGAGGGCGAGGGGGCCGGCGGGTTCGTCACCATGGATCCCGGACGACAGATACAGCCGTCGGGGATTCATCCCTGCCTGGCGTCGGGCGGGGCGGTGAGCCATGCAGAGCGAGTAACCCGTTCCGGTGAGGAGGCTTTCGACGGTCCAGCGGCCGGCCTTTGCGAGTTGGTGGAAGGCGTTCAGGAAGGCGGAAGCATGGATCCGTTCGCCGAGATAGCTTCCTTGGTTCAATCCCAGTCGCTGCATGCCGCGAAGCCTGACGTGCCAGACGCCGGTCTCCCAAGCGGAAACCCACTCCTGCTAGACCTGGAAGTAGCCGAGTTCCCGAAGCGAGACGTAGTCCCTCGTCCGTTCCTGGCTGCGTCGGCCGAGGATCAGGTGATCAAGCACCTCGATCTTCAGCAGGTGGCCGGCGCGGATGAGGTCGCGGGTGACGCGGATATCGGCTTCGGAGGGGGAGGGATCGCCGCTTGGATGGTTGTGGGCGAGGATGATGGCGTGGGCTCCGGCGGCGATGGCGGGGCGGAATACTTCGCGCGCATGCACCAGAAGTTGGTCCAGCAGGCCCTCGGCTACGGTGTCGACCCGAAGCAGCCGTCGTCGGGTATTGAGCAGGAGGACCTGAAGACGTTCCACCGGGGCGGCGATGGCGTCGTCGCGGAGGAGGGCGGCCACTGCTTCGGGATGATCGAGGACCGGGGATTCCTGGCGCGCTTCCTCGGAGAGTCGGCGGGCGAGTGTGAAGGCGGCCTTCAGCGCGAGGGATTTGTCACGACCGATGCCGCGGCCACAGAGTTGTTGCCACGGCGCGCGGGCAACGGCCTCGAGGCTGCCGAACCGCTGGAGCAATTCCTCGGCAACGGTCACGGCGGAGGCTCCTCGGATCCCAGTTCGGAGGAGAATGGCCAGCAATTCGGCATTCCGGAGGGCATCGGGGCCACGGTCGGCCAGTCTTTCCCTGGGGCGATCGGCCTCAAGAAGGTCGAGAATGCGGTCATTGGTCGGCATGGGGTGTGGGAGGAGTCGGTGGGGAAGCCCGTTCCGTCAAGGTTCGCGGCCGATGGGCATCGGACACGCGCAGGGGGATTGCGATGAAGAATCGGAATGGACCCGGGAAGGGGGCACCCCAATTCGGGGCTGGAATTGAGCGCGGGATCGGGAACACTCCTAGCGTAACGGGTCGCCCACCGACCCGTGGATCACACGCCTCTCATGAATGGACTTTTTCTTCCTCATCGCCCGGCACGTCGCTCCGGATTCACCCTGATCGAGTTGCTGGTGGTGATTGCCATCATCGCCATCCTCGCGGGAATGCTCCTTCCTGCGCTTGGAAAGGCCAAGACCAAGGCGCAGGGCATCGCCTGCATGAACAACCACAAACAACTCCTGCTGGCCTGGAGCATGTACGCCGGCGACAACGGCGACCGGTTGCCCTTCGCCTATGCCCAGGACAACAATCCCAATACCTCCGACGGCGCGTGGGTTCAGGGGATCCTCGATTGGGTGGACCCGACCGCCCGGGACAATTGGGATCCAAAGCACCTGAATCAGAGCCCCCTGTTCAAGTACGCCGGACGTTCCATGGGGGTCTGGAAATGCCCGGCCGACCGGAGCTTTGGAATCAACACGGCCCGTGCCCGGATCCCCCGGCCCCGAAGCATGGCGATGAGCATCTGGATGGGCGGCAACAGTGGCACCGATGGCGGATGGGGGCCCCGATGGAGGGTCAATACCAAGTTGGGCGACATCTCTGATCCCGGTCCCTCGAACTCGTATGTCCTGCTCGACGAACGGGAAGACTCGATCAATGACGGCTTCTTTGTCGTGACCATGGAGGGCTACCCCAATGCGGCCCTCACCTCCATGGTCGATTGGCCGGCGAGCTACCACAACCGCGCCGGCGGGTTCTCCTTTGCCGACGGCCATTCGGAGATCCGCAAATGGGTGGATCCGCGGACGATGCCGAAGATTTCTCCCGGACAGATCCCTCCAGGCACAAGGCAGGCCAATAATGTGGACATCCTCTGGATGCAGGATCGTGCGACCCGGATGAAGTAAGGTCTCTTCATGACCATTGGCGTTCCGCGGGAAATCAAGGCGCAGGAGCATCGGGTGGGACTGTTGCCTTCGGCCGCCTATCAATTGGCCCGCCGGGGGCATCGGGTCGTCGTGGAGCAGGGTGCGGGTGCCGGTGCGGGGTTTCCGGATGCGGATTACCTCGCGGCCGGTGTCACGCTGTTGGAAGACCACGGCGCGGTTTTCGCCGAGGCGGACGTGATCGTGAAGGTCAAGGAACCGCTGCCCTCCGAGTATGGCCTGTTGCGTCCGGGGCAGTTGCTCTTCACCTATCTGCACTTGGCGGCCAACGCCGCCCTGACGACGGCCCTGCAGCAGTCCGGTGCCACCTGCATCGCCTATGAAACGGTGGAGGTGAACCGGCGACTCCCGCTCCTCGAACCCATGAGCGAGATCGCCGGCCGCATGAGCGTGGTGGTGGGTGGGTATTTTCTCGCCAAACATCAGGGTGGGTCTGGTGTCCTTCTCGGGGGAGTTCCGGGCGTCCTGCCGGGCAAGGTGGTGGTGCTGGGGGGAGGGGTTTCCGGGGTCAATGCGGCGCGCATGGCCAGCGGATTGGGGGCTGATGTGACCATCCTGGAGGTGGACATCGAGCGGATGCGTTACCTCGACATCACGTTGCATACGGCCCACACGCTGTACTCCAGTGAGGCGCATCTGGTGGAACTCCTGCCCGACGTGGATCTGCTGATCTGCGCGGTGCTGGTGCCGGGAGCCAAGGCGCCGCGGCTCGTCACCCGCGAGATGCTCCGCCGGATGCGTCCGGGAAGCGTCC
>CAMCFL010000338.1 GCA_945873715.1 Akkermansia muciniphila | reverse complement strand
GCAGATACGTCTTCACCCGGTTCGATACCACCAACCGCTGCGCACCGTGATCCCAGTGGAACCCTTCCCCGGTCAGTTCAAATCGGCCGTCCGCCTGCACCACCTGCAACGCATCCGGCGAGGTCACGACAAAGCTGTCGTTGGTGAGGAACACCCGACAAGCGGGAGACTCGGCGGTCAGATCCAGTTCACCATCCGCGCGGAAGGTATCGACGTGAAACTGCTCCACATCGAACGCCCGCAGGCCGTTCACCGGCACCGCTTTCCCCCCACGGAACCGACCGTGCGTCTGCCCCTGCTTCTGCAGGGTGAAATTCCAGTTCTTCACCATCGACGTCGCCGGAGCCGCCGCCGGCGACTGGGCCAGCGCCCAGCCCGCCGCCAACAGGGCAAGCCCTCCGAACCGTGTGAAAATCCGCGCGTGCAAGCCCAGTCAGCATGGGAGCCTGCCGGGGGCTTAGGAAGTGAATTTCTCGATCACCCGGGACCAGTGACCCTGCGCCTTCAACACCAGATCCACCACCTCGCGCACCGCGCCGCATCCGCCGTCCAACCGGCACACATGATGGGCCAGCGCCCGAGCCTCCGCGATCGCGTCCGCCGGCACCGCGGCGACTCCCGCCCGCTTCAACGCCGCGAGGTCCACCACGTCGTCGCCCATGTACAGGGTCTCCGCCCAGCCCAGTCCCAGCTCCCGCTGGAGTTCCTCGATCACCCCGACCTTGGGGGCGCTCGACTGCCGAACAAAATCCACCTTCAGATCGTTGGCCCGTTCCGTGGTGGCCTGCGAAGGACGGGCGCTCACCCAGGCCACCTTGACCCCCTCCGCCTGCAACAAGCGCAGGCCCAGCCCGTCCCGGATGTGGAACACCTTCCGCTCCGCCATGCCTCCCCCCATCTCCACCCGGGCGTCGGTCAACACCCCATCGACATCGCAGACAAACAGTTTCACCCGTTGCAAACGCTCGGCCAGCTCACCGGAAATCTCCATGCGCCGCCAGACTACCCGTGACCCCGGCCCGAGGCCAGCCGCGGAGAAGCGGAGTTCCCCCGCCCATCGACCGAACGCGGGACCGAGCGCACGCCATTGGCGCGGTAGCGTCTTGGAGTGCGTGCAGCGTCAGCTGCCGCTTTCGCCCGCCCCGCCGCGACACCGATCGCCACATCGACCCGCCGGTCCAACGCGCCGCGAGGAGAGGGAGTCCGCGCATGGCAAGGGCACAGGAACGTCAACCGTGTCCGTAACGCCCGCGACCAAAGCGGCAGCTGACGCTGCCGCACTCCAGGACGCTCCGCGCCGTTCGTGAATCGGGGAGCGAAAGACCCGGCAAGCCGCATCCGGAATCTGCATGCCCGGGACCGCGGGCGTCCTCGCCCGCCTCTCCTCCTCCCAGCCTCACAGCGGCCGGCGACGGCCGCGATCCGGACTGGGTACTCAACCCAGTTGCACCCGTGCCGAATCGGGCGCATCTGTTGCTTGGGGCGACTGGCTCCGGCCTCGCCCCCTGAATCACACATCGCATGGAACAGACCATTCCCTCCCCACAGTCCGGTGGACCTTCTGCGTCCGACCGCAGAGCGCGACTCCGCTGCTGGCTCATGGGCTTCCTGCTCTTCGCCAGCCTTCAGGTGCACGCCGCCTTCGCGCCCCCGACGGCCGTGGATGAGGACGGTATCCGCTTTGAATTGATGGGGCATGGAGCGTTTCGATGGAAACGCCTCGTCCACGCCTACGACGCCAGCCTCCACGCCGGCGCGGGTTCCAAGCGGGAGTCCCTCCTGGCCGGCACCCCGCTCCGACTGGAGATCCATTACCGACGCGAGTTCTCGGCACCGGACATCGTCTCCGGGGGCGACGCGTTGCTGAAGCGCAACGTGACGGCGGAAACCTGGAGGCTCCTGCAACCCCGGCTTGCCGAACTGAACCGCGCCTACCTCGACGTCAAGCCGGGGGACCGTTACACGCTCACCTGGGTGCCGGGCAAGGGCACCACCTTGAGGCTGAACGGCAACGCGCTGGTCACGGTGGAAGGTGCGGACTTCGCTGCCACCTATTTCCAGATCTGGTTGGGGAAGGAACCCATCAGCTCCCCGCTCCGCGATCAACTGCTCGGGAGCGAGAAGCCTTCACAGCCATGATCCTCTTCCTCCGCGGCCTCTTCCTGCTCGTGCTGGCAGTGATGACCTGGGGCACGATCCGGGCCAGCCTGTTCCAGGGCATGTTTGACCTGCCGGCGGCCGTCACCGGAAACCCGTGGTTCCAGGTCACGCTCTTCGACGCCTACTTTGCCTTCCTGACCTTCTGCGTCTGGATTGCCTGGAAGGAACAACGGCTTGCCGCCCGGATCCTGTGGGTCGTGTCGGTCCTCTTGTGGGGCAACTTTGCCATCGCCACCTACATGCTGATCGAACTGTTCCGGATCCCGGCCAACGGATCCCTCGATGAAGTGTTCACCCGCAAGCGCCCGGGCCACCTGATCCTTCCTGCCGTGTTCGCCGCCCTCGGCGTCCTCGTCTATCTCGCCAGTGCGCGAACCCTGCTGCTCCCATGATCCAGAAGACTGCAGCGCAGTTATCCGCAGATGAAGAAGGAGTGGGTCTGCGTGCCAGATGCACCTTGAGGGGAAAGTCGCGGCACCGGGTGGATTCCGCCTTTCGGCCTCTTCATCTGCGCCATCTGCGCCATCTGCGGATCAACCCGCCTTTTTTAACATGATTTTCCCCACCCCCCGCAGGCTCCGTCTCCCCTCCTGGATCGCCCTGTTCCTGCTCGTCGGCCTCGGGTCCGGCTGTGCCACCCGTACCCCCATGCCCACTCCCCTCCCCCTCGCCCAGAACGTCGATCTGCCCCGGTTCATGGGCGATTGGTACGTCATCGCCAACATTCCCACCTTCATCGAGAAGGACGCCCACGACGCCGTCGAAAGTTACGAACTCCGCCCCGACGGCTCCATCGCCACCACCTTCCGTTTCCACCGCGGCAGCCCGGACGGCCCCCTGAAGGTCTACCATCCGACCGGCACCGTTCACGACCCGGTCACCAAGGCCGAATGGCGCATGCAGTTCCTGTGGCCGTTCAAGTCCGCCTACCTGATCGTCTATCTCGACGACGCCCACGAGACGACCATCATCGGCGTGCCCAGCCGGAAGTACGTCTGGATCATGGCCCGCAACCCCACCCTTCCCGAGCCGCGCTATCAGGAACTCGTCCGCTTCCTCGACTCCGTGGGATACGACACGGCCCGACTCCAGAAGGTGCCGCAGTCAGGAAGGATGCCTGACCTGCGGGATAAACCTTGAGTTGGTCATGGATGTAGGCCGCCTCCCCGTAGGAGGCGAGGTCACGAGACTCTGACTTCCCATCCGGACGTCCCCCGGCCCTCGCACGTTCCCCAGCCGGACGATCATGAGCCCGGGCAACAAACCTGCCTTCCAGCAGCTTCCCTCCAGCCCAAAGTCCCCTACACTGGTCGCCACATGCTCGGCTTGTCCGCTTCATTCCAGTTCTGGTCGTTGCCGGCGTTGATGTTCCTGCTGTGTCTGGGTTCCGCGACGACCGCGGGCGTTCAGGCCGCCGACCCCGCCAAGGCCCTCGTCCACTCCGTCTACGATGGCGACGCCACCCAGAGCTTCGTCCCCGACGCGGCCATGGTCCGTCGCATGGTCGATCGCGGAGTGCAGGCCGTGGCCGGGACCAACGATCTTGCCGCCGCCTGGCGTCGATTCATCAAGCCCTCCGACGTCGTCGGGTTCCGGATCGTTTCCGCACCGGGATCCATCAGCGGCACCCGGCCGGCCGTCGTCGAGGCCCTGATCTCCTCCCTGCTTTCCTGCGGGCATCCCGCCCGTCAGATCGTGGTCTGGGACAAGCGGGCCAGCGACCTGATCCTGGCCGGCTATCCCAGGATGGCGGAACGCCTCGGCGTCCGTTGGGCAGCGACGGAAGAGATCGGCTGGGACGAAAACCGGTTCTACGACAACGCCACCATCGGCCGGTTGTTGATCGGCGACCTCGAGTTCCCCCGGCGCGATCAGGCCAACGTCGGACGCAAATCGTTCGTCAGCCGGCTTCTCACCCGGGACGTGACCAAGATCATTCCCGTCACGCCCCTGCTCAGCCATCACCTGTTGGGAGTGAACGGCCAGATTGCCAACCTTTCCCTCGGTGCCGTGGACAACACCATGCGCTTCGAACAGGAGGCCGGTCGTCTGGCGGAGGCCCTGCCCGAGCTGTGTGCCCTCGACGACCTTCTTCCCCGACTCGCCTTCGGCGTCACCGATGCCCTCATCTGCCAGTATCGCGGTGAGGAGCGGACCTACCTCCACTACGCCCTGACCTTGAATCAACTCCGGTTCAGCACCGATCCGGTGGCCTTGGATGCACTCTCGATCGACGACATCCGCAAGGCCCGCGCGACCAATCCGACCGACGGGGAGAAGCCCTTCAAGACCGAGCTCTACACCAACTGCGCCCTTCTCGACATGGGCGTCGCCGAGCTGGAACGGATCCAGGTCCTGCCGGTGACCCTCGCCGCACCGCGATGACGGGACGCAGGAGGGGCCAGACGCCAGACGCCAGACGCCAGAC
>CAMCFL010000337.1 GCA_945873715.1 Akkermansia muciniphila | reverse complement strand
ATCTACGGCTCCTTCTCGGTCAATTTCAGCGCCCTCCCGCCCGCGCCCGGATCGAACACCTACGGCTCTTACTTCTTCCACCTGAAGTCCAATGCCGCGAATGAGTTTTACGGCCGCATCGGCGCCAACATCGAAGGTGCCGCTCCGGGCAGCTTCCGGATCGCCGTTGCCAACGAATCCTGGAGCACGGCGAACACCGTCGAGTACCCGCTCGATCTCGCCCTGAACACGACCTACACGGTCGCCTTCAAGTTCGACCTGGCCACCGACAAGGCCACCCTTTGGATCGATCCCACCTCCGAGGCCAGCCTCAGCATCAGTGCTGCCGACCCCGTCACCTACGCCGTGGGCCGGATCGAAGCCGCTGCCCTCCGCCAGGGAACCACGGGCACCAGCCCGAATGACGGGGCCCCCGGTGCCCTGCTGATCGACAACCTGATCATCGGCACCTCCTTCACCGAGTCGGTCACCATCGTTCCCGAACCGTCCACCTGGGCGCTCCTCGGTCTCGGTGCCACCGGACTCCTCCTCGCCGCCCGTCGTCGCCGCTAGTCGGCCACGTTCCCCGGCTTCACCCCGCCCCGGCTTTCAGCTGCGGCGGGGTTTTTCGTGGGAACGCCTGCCACTTCCTCAGCGGAACTTTACCGCAGCGCCGGGAGCCTCTTTGTACAACGTCTCGCGGCCGGGAACCCAGGATCCCTCCTTCAGATACTCGGTCTTCACGAGATAAGTTCCGTCCGGCTTCATCTCGCTCCGCCCGCGGACTTCGGTCACGCCGCCCGCCGAGCCACTCACCTTTTCGTGGGTCACCAGCACGGCCCCGTCGAAGGTGATCGTGCCCTCGGTGGTAAAGCCGGCGGTGGTGAAATAGTGATACTTCAAGGTCTTGTTCGCCTCGTCCCAGATCATCAGCGTCTCGCCACCGTAGCTGCCGTCATTGATCGAGTGGGTGACCCGGACCGCCTTCCCGTTCAGGGCCCGTTCCCAGAGGGCAACATCGACCACCGGCTTCTCGGGAGTGGAGTTCTTGAACTCCCCGCGCCAGGTCTTGCCCAGCCAGGGTCGCAGGGGTTCCAGATGCGGATCAAGCGACGGGACATCCGCACCCCGGAGAGCGCCAAGCCAGGTGAAGACGGCCAGGAGCGAAACCATCAGACGACGACTTCTCATACCTCGATAGCGGATACCCAAATGGATCTGGCGGCGCAATGAGGATGTTGGCCGTGACCCGCCACGATTGACCCGGAACCCGGTGGGTGCTTCCTTGAGCCCCAAGGATATGATGCGCTTCCTGATACCGTTCGTGCTGGTGGCGGCGGCGACGCCCGCCTTCGCCCAGAAGATTCCGGTGGTGGAGAAACAGCTTCCCAATGGATTCAAGCTCCTGCTGGTCGAGCGGCATGAGGAACCACGGATTGCCGGTGGCTGGGTCGCCCACGTCGGTTCCGCCAACGAACGCCCCGGCATCACCGGCATCGCGCATCTCTTCGAACACATGATGTTCAAGGGCACGCCGACCTTGGGAACGAAGGACGCGAAGCGCGACCTGGAGATCATCGACGCCCAGGAGGTGATCCGGGAGCAGATCCGCCAGGAGGAATCGAAGATGCGCACGGCGCTCCGTCGCGGCGAGGTGACCGACATCACCAGCCCGGAGGCGCGCACCGATCGCTATCGGGAACTGGAAGGCGAATTCAAGCGCCTGCTGGACGAGCAGCGCACGCTGCTGGTGAAAAACGAGTTCGACCGCATCTACACCACCGCGGGGGCGAACAAGATGAACGCCTTCACCACCGAAGACATGACCGGCTACTTCATCGAAGTGCCGTCCAACAAACTCGAATTGTGGTGCTGGATGGAGAGTGAGCGTCTGCTCCACCCGGTGTTCCGCGAGTTCTACGCCGAACGCGACGTCGTCTTCGAGGAACGCCGGATGCGGACGGAATCGACGCCCACCGGCAAGTTCGCGGAACAGTTCAACGCCATGTTCTGGGATGCCCACCCGTACAACTGGCCGGTGATCGGCTGGCCCAGTGACATCCCCGCCATCTCCAAGAAGCAGGCCGACGAATTCTTCGCCCTGTATTACCAACCCCAGAACATCACCCTGATCCTGGTGGGCGACTTCAAGCCGGACGACGCGGAGAAGATGGTCCTCCAGTACTTCGGGCGCATTCCCAAGGGCAATCAACCGCCCCCCGAGGTGACCACCCTGGAGATCCAGTCGTCCGCAGAGAAACGGTACAACGCCGAGGCAGAGACCAACCCGCAGGTGGACATCCTCTGGCGGACGACGGCCTTCGGACACAAGGACTCGTACGTGCTCGAAGTCGTCGAGCAACTGCTCAATGGCCGAACCGGACGGTTCTACAAGGGACTCGTGCTCGGACGCCAAGTGGCGACCGATGCCGGGGCAGCCAGTCGGCCGATGAAATGGGCGGGCATGTTCAACGCGTCGGCCGAGGCCAAGGACGGCAAGTCCCTGGACGAGGTCGAGCAGGCGGTTTACGCCGAGATCGAACGTCTCGCCACCGAACCGATCCCCGCTGATGAACTCCAGAAGGTGAAGAACAACTTCGCGGCCGGTGAGTACCGACGGCTGACGACCACCTTTGGCATGCTCTACCAGATCATCTTCAGCGAGGGCCTGGGCGACTGGCGCGAGATCAACGAGTCGGGCCCACGCATCCAGGCGGTGACCGCCGAGGACATCCAGCGCGTGATCAAGAAGCATTTCACCAAGGAGAACCGGGCAGTCGCCCACTTCACCCGCAAGCCGGGCACGGGCGGCGGAGACGAAGACCCGGATCTGGGCGGCCTTGCTGCGGACCAGAAACCCATGGCCCGACAGATCGCTTCGCAGATCGCCAAGTCGGACGACCTGAACCAACTCAAGGCCATGCTGACGGGAATCCAGGGGCAACCGACCGGAACCGACCCCAAACGGCAGCAACTCCAGAAGATCATCCTTCGCAAACTCGAGGCCCGCATCGCTGCGCTCGAAAAGAAGTAGGCCGTCCTGATCCCGCACTTTCTCCCTCCGAGCTGCTCCCTCCTCATGAAAGCCCTCACCCTCTCGATCGTCGCCCTGTTCGTCACCGGCACCGCCCTGCTGGCCGAGATTCCCGATCGCCCCGAGAAACTCCGTTTCCCGGAACTGCGTTACGACCCACCCAAGCCCTCCGAGTACCGCTTCCAACTGAAGTCCGGCCCGGTCGCTTACATCGCAGAGGATCGTTCCCTGCCGCTGGTCAACATCTCGATCCTGGTCCGCTGCGGTTCCTATCTGGAACCGGAGGGCAAGGAGGGTTTGGCGGACTTCACCGGGAGCCTGCTGGTACGCGGCGGAGTGGGTTCGAAGACCGCCGAGGAACTGGAGGAACGCCTCGCCTTTCTGGCGGCCAGCCTGACGTCGGGCGTCGGCGATGACTCCGGCACCATCAACCTGAACCTGTTGTCCAAGGATCTGCCCGAGGGGTTGGCCCTGCTCCGCGAAGCCCTGACCGCGCCCCGCTTCCAGAAGGACCGTTTTGAACTGCAGCGCGACCAGGCGTTGCAGGGGATGAAACAGCGGAATGACGACTCGAGCTCCATCCAGGCCATGGAAGCCAAGCGCCTCGCCTACGGCACCCACTTCTGGGCCTCGCGCATCTCCACCGAGAAATCGATCCAGTCCCTGACCGTCGACGAACTCAAGGCCTACCACCGGAAATGGTTTCACCCGGCGAATTTCGTCCTCTCCGCCAGTGGCGACTTCGACCGCACCGAGCTTCTCGCCCAGCTCGACCGCCTGTTTTCCGACTGGCCCTTCGCCGGTGAGAAGGCCCCGCCCGTCCCGGTCAACACGGCGATGGCTGCCGGCGGGGTTTACCTGGTCAACAAGGAGGTCAACCAAGGGCGGGTCTCGGTCATGCTGCCCGGCGTGAAACGCGATGACCCTGACTTCCCCGCCATCAGCATCATGAACGACATCCTTGGCGGGGGCGGCTTCACCTCGCGCCTGCTGAACCGGATCCGCTCCGACGAAGGACTCGCCTACGGTGCCGGCAGTTCGTTCCCGGGCGGCGTCCACTACGCCCGCGCCTTCCAGGCCAGCCTCAGCACCAAGTCCCGCACGGTGGCCTATGCCACCCGGATCGTCCTCGACGAGATGAACCGCATCGCCAACACCCCCGTCTCCGACGAGGAACTCAACACCGCCAAGCGTTCCTACGTGGATTCGTTCCCCGGCACGTTCAACACCAAGGCCAAGGTCGCCAGCCAGTTCGCCGCCGATGAGTTTACCGGCCGTTACGCCCAGGATCCGCAATACTGGGCCAAGTGGCGCTCCCGCATCGAATCGGTCAGCAAGGACGACGTCCTGCGCGTCGCCAAACAGCATCTGCACCCGGACAAGGCCGTCATCCTGGTCGTCGGACAGAAGGACGAGATCCTCAAGGGACACCCCGATCATCCGGTGAAACTGGAACAACTCGCCTCCGGGAAGGTCACCTCCCTGCCCCTCCGCGATCCGCTCACTCAGGAACCGGTCAAATGAACGATCCCCTCGCCCGCCAACGCCAGATGGTGGCGCAACATCCCCGGAACGAGCTCG
>CAMCFL010000336.1 GCA_945873715.1 Akkermansia muciniphila | reverse complement strand
CTGAGGGCAGGCGGCCTACATCCATGACTCACGATGAGCCCCGAGCCAAGCGGGAGCCCACTCTCGTTCTGGGCGTTTCCAGGGGTCTCCCCATCTGCGTCATCTGCGGATAAACCCCTGCGGTTTCCAGCCTCACTGCGCCAAGGCTTCGATCAGGTCCCGCATCTCGCCGCGGGTGATCATCTCGGTGAGTCCCTCCGGCATGGACGACGGGGCCCTTTCCCGGGATTTGATCCGGGCGAGCGGGATCTGGATGCGACCTTCCTCGGGCGAGTTGAGGATCAGTCGGCCGCGGCCTTCGCTCATCACCACGCCCACCTTCGATTCGCCATCGGTGAGGGTCAGGATGACCGTCTCGAAGCCGGACGCGATGGTGCGGTTCGGGTACACGATGGATTCCAGGATTTGTTCGCGGCTCAGGCGTTTGCCCAGCCCGGTGAGGTTAGGTCCGACCTCCCCGCCTTCATTGCCCAGCTTGTGGCAGCGTTGACAGGCCCAGTCGGCGCGTTCGGCGAAGAGCTTTTTTCCCCGGCTGGCATCCCCCCCGCGCAGCAGGGCGGCGGTGTCACCGGGATTCGACCCGACGGGTTGGGCATCGGCGGAATCGACGGCTGGCTTGGGTGGGGCAAGGGCCTTGCGGACGGCCGCGGACGGATGACTGGCGACGGTCGCCAGACGGGTGTCGAGATCGGAAAGGCCGAGGGCCCGGGCGGCGTCGATCGCGGCGAGGACGAGCGCTTCCGGCGCTTCCGGTGCGGTGCACCGGCGCCAGGCATCGGACAGGGCGTCCCGGGCCGGAGCGGGGTCACGCGGTTCCAGCGGCACGATGAGGCCGGTGACCCGGTCGCGTCGCGGGGGCTTGGCCCAGTCGCGGAGGCTGTCCAGGGCTTCGACCCGGACGGTCTCGGGCAACTCGGGGTTGGCGGCAGCGCGGGACAGGATGGGAAGATCCCCGGGGGAACCCCGGCGGAAGGCGGCGTTGACCGAGCGCCGCAGGAAGAAGGTCCGCCATTCGACGGCAGTGAAGGGGAACTTCGCGCCGGCCTGAAATGCGGCACTGGCGGACTTCGGCAGTCCGGTGTCGAGGTAGGGGATCAGGTCCTTGTAGGCGGCCGGGATGGGGCCGTCGTGGATGGCCCGGGCGGCTTCGAGAGCGAGGCGCGGATCGGCGTCTTCGAGATAGGAGGCGACCTCCGGCATGAGCAACCGACGCTGGGCGAGGAGGACGGGCAGTCGGACGTTGGGATCCGGGTGGCGCATGAGCACGGCCAGGCCGGGGAACATGGAGGTGGGATCGAGGTCCCCCATCCGCAGAAGGAGGACGGTGGCGGCATGGGTAATCGCCGGATCCCTGCCCCCGGCGCGGATCAGCACGTCGCGCAGGTCGGCGACCGGCCAGGTGAGTGCACCGGACTGATTCGGTGTGGGCAGCCATTTCTGGGCGAAGGCCGGCACGCTGTCGTACACCCGCTCACCCATGGATAGCTTGAACCGGACCTGGCCCGCCGGCTCGAAGAGTCCACGGAAGAGTTCCCCTTCGGCGAGCAGGGCGGCGGCGACGACGCGCCCGTTGGGATGCTTGAGCCGGGCACGGAGCTTTTCCTGCGCTGGTTGGAAGAGGGCCTCGCCCATCAGCCGACACGCCTCCACCACCACGCCGGCATCGGGGTCGTCCAGCCAACGCAGCGCCGCCGTCAGTTCGTCGTGGAGTTCCTCCTGGCCCGGATGCGCCCGCACGATCATGGCCATGGCACGGAGGGCGTGGCGTCGGGCCCGCGGTTCCGGACTCTTTCGGAGGGTCTCGGCCAGTCCGGGCCAGACGGCGAGGTCGCGGCGGGCCAGTTCAAACTGCGCTTCCTGACGGACGCGCAGGTCGGCGTGTCCGAGCAGAACCAGCAGGGTGGCTTCGTCCCGGGTGGCCATGCCCTCGCGGAGCAACCGCGCGGTCTCCAGGATGAGCGGGTCCTTCGCCAGCTTGGGGTCCGTCACTTTCCACAGGCGGCCTTTGCCGGTCTTTTCCCAGCCTTCCACCCAGTCCGCCACCACGACGCCGCCCCCCGGCGGGAACGCGACATCCACCGGCGACAGATCCCAGAGCAGCTTGCCCTGCATCTCGTCCGGACGGTTGTTCTCCATCCACGGTCCGGCGTCCGCCACCCGATAGAAGGCACCCATGGGTTCCACCCGGAAATGGCGGATGCCACCCGGGAAGTCGGCGTAGAAGAACGATCCCTGGAACCGATCGCCCAGACCGGTCCCCGGATACCAGGCGATGCCGGCCGGGCCGTGTCCGACGTGGGCGACGGGTGGGAGCAGGTAGAGGGCGGTGTTGGACTCGGTCGTGTGCCACAGGCGTTCGGAGTTCCACGCGCCCATCTTCGGCAGCCATTGCCAGCCGATGCTCCAGCCGTGGTCGGAGCCCGGCATGACCATCGTCCAACGGGCCTTGTCGCCGCCGTCCCCGTTGTTGTCGGCCGTCCAGAGCTGACCGTCGTCGTCGAAGGCGAGTTCCTGCGGATTGCGCAAACCCCGGGCGTACACCTCCAGGCTCCCGCCATCCGGGTCGCACCGGAAGATGCTGCCGGCATCGGGCTCCGAAACGAGGCTTCCCTCCCGGGTGGTCACGCTCGCGCCCCGATCCGCGATGGAGAAATACAGGCGCCCATCCGGCCCGAGGGTCAGGCCGTGCAGATCGTGTCCGCCATAAGCCACGTGAACGCCGAAGCCACTGAGGAGGGGCGTCGCTTTCTCGATCGGCTTCGGATCGGGGCCGGCGGCCGGCAATCGCCAGAGGTCGGGGATGCAGGCGAACCAGACGTTGGTGCCCGACACCAGCACGCCGGCGGCGACCCCGCTGACGGAGGTGTTGAATCCCTCCGCGTGGATCGCGGAACGATCGGCGCGACCGTCGCCGTCGGAGTCCCAGACGACGCGGATGCGTTCGCTCTCGACCTCCAGGTCGTGGATGTCGATCCGGCCATCCTGATTGAAGTCCCCGAATCCACCGCGCTGACGGTTGCGGGTGGCCGTGTCGAGGAAGGCGCTGTTGGTCGCCAGTTGGCCGGTAAGGAACTGGATCCGGTCCGCCACCGTCCGCAGCGCGAGGTCGTCCTCCACCCACTCCTTGAAGTTGCGGATGTCGAAGACGCTGGTGCGACGGCGTCCGGTCTCGACGACGTAGGCGCGTCCGGCGGAATCGAAGTCGATGGAGGTGATGTTCTGGACCAGGGGTTCCGCGGCCCAGGCTTCCAGGTGGAGGCCGGGGGCGATGCGCAGGCGGCGGGCGGCGGAGGCGACTTCGGTCGCTGGATTGACGGCGGAAGTGACGACAGCAGGGATCGGGTTGGCGCCGGGTGCGGACACTGGATCGGCCATTGCCCGGGAGGCTTCGAGGGATCCCAACAGGATCGCCAGTGATGCTGAATGTGCCCGACCCAAATGCATGTCGGGAAGATGTCCCCGAACCGTCCGATCGGCATCAAAAAGGATGGGTTGCCTCGCAACCTACCGGTAGGCGTCGACGTCAGGAGACTCTGACTTCCGTTCGGGCGTCCACCGGTCTTCGCACGTCCCCCGCCGGATTGAAATGAGCCTCGTGACCTCGTCGCCTACGGGTAGGCGTCGACGTCAGGAGACTCTGATTTCCGTTCGGGCGTCCACCGGCCTTCGCACGTCCCCCGCCGGATTGAAGTGAGCCTCGTGACCTCGTCGCCTACGGGTAGGAGACGACGTCAGGAGACTCTGACTTCCGTTCGGGCGTCCGCCGGCCTTCGCACGTCCCCCGCCGGATTGAAGTGAGCCTCGTGACCTCGCCGCCTACGGGTAGGAGACGACGTCAGGAGACTCTGACTTCCGTTCGGGCGTCCACCGGCCTTCGCACGTCCCCCGCCGGATTGAAATGAGCCTCGTGACCTCGTCGCCTACCTCGTCGGAGTCGCAGCGCCCGCGCCGTGAACGAGACTGAATCTCCGGGCGGTGTAGAGTTCATCGGCAGTCTGGAACAGGGCGATGCCATCGTCGCGGAGGCGGGTGGCAGCTTCGTCTGGTTCATTCAGGCGCGCCATCGTTCCGGAGCCGGGTTCGCCGCTCCAGTATTCGATCGTCCGATGGAGTCCAAACACGGCCTGGCGCTGTTGGTGGTATACGGCGATGGAACGGTTGTGGTGCATCAGGCATCGGGTGCGATCGCCTGCGCCGGACTGCAGGAGATCGTGGCCGAAGAACAGGCTTTCGTAAGGGCGCCCGATCATTCCGAGAAGGGTGGGAGTCACGTCCAGCTGGGAGCCGTTGACGTCGATGCGTCGGGGCTGGCTGAAGAGGGCGGGAGCCACGATGACGAGGGGAATCTGGTAGCTCTTGAGCGGGATCGTCTGACTGCCGTAAACGCGGGCACCGTGATCGGCGATCACGACGAAGATGGTGTCTTTCCAGAAGGGTTCCTTCTCCGCCCGCTCGAAGAAGTCGCCGAGGGCCCAATCCGAGTAGCGCACCGCGTGATCGCGCTTGTGGGCATCCGGGTCTTCGGGGATGCGCCCCTTTGGGTAGGTGAAGGGCCGGTGGTTGGAGACGGTCATGAAGCTGGTCAGAAAGGGCTTTCCGG
>CAMCFL010000335.1 GCA_945873715.1 Akkermansia muciniphila | reverse complement strand
GCCGCGGTTGGTGCTGTGCGACCTCGACACCCTCAAGACACTCCCGGAACGGGAATTCCGTTCGGGCATCGCCGAGGTGATCAAGTACGGCATCATCCACGACGCCGCATTCTTCCGTCGGTTGGAGCGTTCACTCGAGCGGATCCTGGCCCGTGATCCGTCCGAACTGGCTGCCGTCGTGGCCCGGTGCTGCGCCATCAAGGCCGAGGTCGTGGGGCAGGACGAGACGGAGTCCGGTCTCCGGGCGATCCTCAACTATGGTCACACCATCGGGCATGGCCTCGAAGCCATTTCGTCGTATGGGAAATACCTGCATGGCGAAGCCATCAGCATTGGGCAGGTGGCGGCGTCGCATCTGAGTGCGTTGAAGCTGGCGATGCCACTGAAGGATGTCGCCCGGGTGCAGGCGTTGTTCGGGCGCGCTGGACTTCCGGTGTCGGTCCGGCTGAGCGCCGCCCAGCGTGGGCAGCTGTTCGATGCCATGCGCCTCGACAAGAAGGTCAGTGCCGGCGAGGTCAAGTTCGTCCTGGCCCGTCGGATTGGGCAGGTGGAATTTGGCCATGGCGTCCCGGATCAGGAAATCAACCGGGTCCTCGACGTGGTTCGTGGTTGAGCCCCCAGCCTACCGCGCCCGGCGGTCGAGGTCGGTCAGATCCAGTCGGAGGCAGACGAGGTAGGGGGACTGGCCTTCCGTCCAATGGCCGTAGGTGACCGTGACGAGGGTACCATCGGGCAGGACTTCCACTCCGGGATAGGCGCAGTCGAAGGAATGGTGATTGTCCATCAACCGGACCCGGTACTGGCCTTCGCGGCCGCGGACCAGGTCGTCGTATTGTCCCACCCAGGCCACCCAGTCGCCCCGGGTCTTCGTCTCGCGGGCCATGTCGCGGAATGAGATGAAAAGCCGACCGTCCCGGGTGTAGCGCGCCACATGGCGATCTCCCGTCAATGCGGCGGGGAGTTCACGCGGAACCGTCCAGGTGGAGCCCTCATCCCGGGAGGTGATCAACCAGGAGTTTCGGGTCCGGGAATTCTCCCGAAGCAATACGGCCAGTTCCCTGCCGTCCGGAGAGCGCACCAGTCCCGGTTCGCACAGGTGGATGTCGGATCGGGAGACGATCGTCTGCGGGAAGGACCAGGTCAGGCCGCCATCGGCCGAGCGGCTTTGAAGGAGGGCGAAGGTGGGAGGCCTGGTGGCGATCGACCGGGCGAACTGGTAGCGGCCGTCGTCATGGAACAGGGCCAGATAATGTCCGGGTCGTCCACGCACGGCCTCGACACTTCCCATGGCCACGATGCCGCCCCAGTCGCCCGCCGGCAGAAGGTCCGTCCAGTGATTGCCGTCGTCCTCGGAAAGGGCGGTCCGCACCGGGTACAAACCTGAAAAGACGATCAGCCGACGTCGTCCGGCGGCGTCGACGACCCGATGAACCGTGGGGGTTTCCTTTGACGTGGACCAGTTGGCGGGGACGGGCAGGTTGCCGGACCAGGTGCGTCCCCCGTCCGGACTTCGACGAAGCCGGATCGGGCCCTTGCCGTGGCCCTCGGGATAGACGCAGAGGATCGTCTTGCCGTCTTCCAGCAGGACCGTGGTGGGATGGCCGAGATACTTGCCGGGTTCGCGGTCGACGATGATCTGGCGCCCGGTTTCCGAGGAGAGATCGACGACGGGAAGGGTGAAGCCCGCCGGAAGCGGGGGCGCACCGTTCACCGTGCCAGCCACGAGGGCACCAGCGAGTGCGAGGCAACGAAGGAGGGATTTCATGCGGCGGATTCGCCCGGGGCACCGGTGGGTCGGCCTATCGGGTGACCGAGAAGCGATAGGTCGTGGTCGATTGGAACTTCTGGCTGGGTCGGAGGATCGTGGACGCAAAGTCCGGATGATTGGGCGCGTCCGGCTTGTGCTGCGTCTCCAGGCAGAAGGCCGGGTGCCTGCCCCAGTTCGCCGGGTCCGACGGGCGCCCGCCAAAGTGATTCGCCGTGTAGAGTTGGACCCCGGGTTCGGTGGTCAGGCAATCCATCACCCGGCCGGACTTGGGATCGACCACCCGCGCAGCGAGACGCAGTCGTCCGGGAGCGTCCCGCAGGACAAAGTTGTGATCGTAGCCATTCGGGCCGTTGTAGTACTGGGCGATCCGCTCGCCGATGGCGTGGGATTGTTGGAAATCGAGCCCGGTGCCGGCGACCGGTGCATCCGGCCCGGTGGGGATGAGGGCCTTGTCGGTGACGGTGTAGCGATCGGCGAAGATCTGGAGTTGATGGGAGAGGATGTCCCCGGTGCCAGCCAGGTTGAAATAGGCGTGGTTGGTGAGGTTGATGACGGTGGCTTCGTCCGTGGTGGCTTCGTAGTCGAGTCGCACCTCGTTCGAATCGGTGAGGGTATAGGTGATGATCACGTCGAGATTGCCCGGGTATCCCTCCTCGCCGGCCGGGCTGCGCCGTTGGAAACGCACGAAGGACTCCGACCGATTCACTCCGGTCGTGGCGCTCCAGAGCTTTGAGGCGAACCCCTCGCGTCCACCGTGGATGTGATGTTCCCCCGCGTTGGCCGTTACGCGGACCTCCCGGCCGTCGAGCGGGAAGCGGGCGTTGCGGATCCGGTTGGCAAACCGCCCGATGGCAGAAGCGGCACCCACGAAACCCTTTTCGTAGGCCGCCAGGGAATCGGTGCCCAGAAGCACATTGGTCAACTGACCCGTGCGATCCGGAGCGAGGATCTCGGTGATCGTCGCGCCCAGATCCATGACCCGGACTTGCATCCCGGCGCGGTTGCGCAGGGTGTGGATGCGGACCTCCCGTCCGTCGGACAACCGGCCGAAGGGATCCGATCGGACCCGTTCGACCGCAGCGGTCGAAGGACGGGTGGAACAACCTGGAAGGACGAATGCCAGCAGCACGGCGATCAACGCCGGAGCGACGCGCAGGAATCGGACGGGGATCATGGGGGGATCCTGCCCACCAGAGCCGCGAGTTGCCAGAACCCAGATTCCAGAAGCAGACACGGACTCGCGGAGCTCGTCCCTTCAGGGCCGGGTCGTCCGGAGGGATTCCACCAGGTCCCAGGCGGCGCCGGAGAGGAGGATGGCTTCGGCCTTCTCCCAGCCGTCGATGATGGTGCGGCTCGCTCCGGCGACGAACAGGGCGGCACCGGCATTGAGCAGGACGGCGTCCCGGCGGGGCCCGACGTCGCGGCCGCGCAAGATGGCTTCAATGATGGCGGCGTTGACGTGGCGGTCGCCGCCGGCGAGGTCGGCGAGCGTCGCTGGATGGAGCGGGTAGTCCGCGACCGACCAGGTGGACGTGCTGAACCCGCGGTCCTGGTAGAATTCGGCCACGGTGTTGTCCCCCAGGGTGGACAATTCGTCGAGGAACGCCCCGTTGGGAACGAGACCCGAAACCACCATGCCCCGGCGCACGCCCAGTTGCTGGAGCGTCCGGGCGAGGGGTTCGGTGAGCTCCGGCCGGGAGACGCCGAGCAGTTGCGCGGTCGGTCGTGCCGGATTGAGCAGGGGTCCCAGGAAATTGAACAAGGTCCGTTGTCCGCGCTCGGCACAGAGGCGTCGGGCCGGGGCGATATTCCGGAAGGCTGGATGGAATTTCGGGGCGAAGAGGAAGGCGAAACGATGCTGGCGCAGGCTGGCCGCGGCTTCGTCCGGTGCCAGTTCGACGGGAATCCCGAGGGCCTCCAGGACGTCGGCCGAACCGGATTGCGAAGTGACGGCGCGATTGCCGTGCTTGGCGACCGTGACACCCGCGGCGGCACAGACGAAGGCCACCGTGCTGGAAATGTTGAAGGTGTTCAGCTTGTCGCCGCCGGTGCCGCAGACGTCCAGTACCCCACCCGGGATGGACTCCGGATCCAATGGCAGCGGGACGGATCGAGCGCGGAGTTCGCGGGCGAACCCGGCAATCTCGGCAGGGGTTTCTCCCTTGGTCGCCAGCGCGGTCAGGAACTCAGCCTTTTCCTCCACCGGCACCGACTCACCCGCCAGGGAATCGATGATGGCCGGGATCTCGCCTGCGGTCAGTTCGTGGCCGGCCCCGAGGGAGTCGATGGATCGACGAAGCATGGGTGAAGGATGGGGAGGAAGGGCGTCGACGGCCAGTCCGGGGTGATGCCGGACTGCCCCGATGTGCGCAGGGGCAACATTCTGCGACAGGGAAGGAGCGATGGTATGTGGTGGATCCGGGGATCCCCGGGGAGCGGCTCCGGGTGGATGGAGGAATTCGTGGGCGCAGATGGTCCTTCGAGGGGAAGCGGCGGGTTCTGGCAGAACGGTTGCTTCACCGGCCTCCATGGGTGTCATCCTCGAACGTCTCCAGGCGGCGGGCCTGTCCCTCCCGGATCTACCGGTGGCGGGCGGCAACTACCTTCCCTTTCGAGTGGTCGGTTCGCTGGTTTTCCTGCCGGGAACCATCTCCAGCTGGAATGGCGACCTGCGTTTCCGGGGAAAGGTGGGCGCGGACCTCACCGTCGAGCAGGGCTACGAGGCCGCCCGGTTGTGTACCCTCAACCTCCTCGCCAATCTCCAGTCCGCCATCGGTGATCTGGACCGGGTGCGTCAGGTGGTGACGGTCAACGGTTACGTGAATTGCGTGCCGGGATTTCCCT
>CAMCFL010000334.1 GCA_945873715.1 Akkermansia muciniphila | reverse complement strand
GAGATCTAGCGGGATCGCAGGCGGTGGCCCTGCGGGTGCGCTCGCTGGACGATCTGGGCAACGTGGCCCTGCCGGGAGTGGCGACGGCGTTGTTTGAACTCGACGTGGCCGGCGTGGTGCCGGGACGAACGTTGCGGGCGGACTTCGTTCCGGACGTGCCGAACCAGGATTACGTGCTCGGACGGGTGATCTTTGATGAAGGGCGATTCGGCATTCAACCGGTGGCGCGGTATCGCTCCGATGGCACGGGACTCCCGCAGTGGGTGGAGCCGGTGTCGGGTGGATTGGCGGGGATCGACGGGGGCGGATTGCATGTGTTGGTCCGGGTCGGCGCGCGGCAGGCGGTGATCTCGGGGGTGGCGAAGGGGCGGGATGGAAGTCCGGCCGCGGGGTTCGAAGTCCGGGTGGGTGGATGGACCGCGTGGAGCGGCACGGAAGGACGGTATCGGTTGGTGGCCCCGGCGGGGGCGACGGTGTTGGGCGTGTTGGATCCTGCGACGGGCGACACCGGCTCGGAGGTCTTCGACGTGGGAACGGACCTGGCGACGGTGGTGAGGGATCTCTCGGTGGCGGCGCGCGGGCCGCGGGTGGTGCGGGTGAGCCCGGTAAACGGCGCGACGGACGTCTCGCGGGTGACGCCGGTGGAGTTGGTGTTTGATGAGCCGGTGGCCACGGCGCGGGTGGTGGCGGCGGGGGCGGTGCAACTGTTGGTGGGGACCAATGCGCTGCCGTTCAGCGTGAGCCTGAGTCCGGCGCGGACGGTGTTGACGTTGCTGCCCACGACGACGCTGCCACCGGAGGCGGAGATCGTGCTGAAGCTCGCTCGGACGATCACCGACAGCGAGGGACTGCCGTTGGAAGGGCCGAACGAATTCCGCTTCGTCACCGAGACCGATCGGGTGCGGCGGACAGACATCGGACTGGAGATTCATGAACCGCTGGACGGCGTCGCGCGGATGGTCGGCGGGCCGGGCATCGCGGATCCGCGATCGGCGGTGATCCTGGTGAACGAGACCACGGGCGAGACGAGCACGGTGGTGTCGCGTGCGGACGGCAGCTTCAATGATTTCATCCGGGCGGGAGTGGACGACGACCTGCGTGCGGTGCTGGTGAACCGGAACGGAACGCGAACGGAGATCGCGCCGGTGAAACAGATCTTCCGGGATGGATCGGTCGGCCTGTTCGCGACCGGCGGCGAGGTGGCGGCGACGGGTGAGACGGGGGAAGTGCGATTGAAGGTCGAGCCCGGCGCGGTGGATGGCCGGGTGATCCTGAAACTCGAACCGATGAAGGTGATTGACTTCACGGCGTTGGTGGGCGGGTTGCGTCCGCCGGAGTCGGGTCCGTTCGTGGGCGCGTTCGTGCTGACGGAATCCGGGGCTCCGCTGCGGGCGTCGATGGACATCTCCTTCCCGGTCGAAGTGGCTTCGCTGGGACTGCCGGCGGGCGTGGATCCGACCAACGCGGTGTACGGCGTGGTCATCCCGGTGCAGTTGGATGGAAAACGGTTTTACCAGATCGTGGACACGGCGGTGTTCGTACCGGAGGGACCGGGCCGAGGGCGGATCGTCACCCAGTCGCCGCCCTTCACGGGAGTCCTGGCGCGGAAGTTGGCGGAGGCCGCCCGAGGAGCGGGCCTCAACCCGACCACGCCGCGTGTTGCGGAGACGGATATCAATCCGCATCAGGGCGAGACGGCGGTCTTCGGCATCCTGCCGCTGAGCTTCAGCCAGGGATTGAAGGTGGCCGGAAAGGTCGTCTCGGTGCGTCTGGATCCGAGCGGGGATCCGGTGGGCGAAGCGCGGCCGGTCACCGGTGCGATCGTCCGGGTGGAGACGTCGGAAGCGGGCGTGCCGGGCCTGTTCACCGAGGGCGACACGCTGTCGGTATCCGACGACACCGGCCACTTCGGTTTCTTCTACCGACCCTTGTCGCAGGCCGGGGCGCGGGCCCTGGTGGCGACGCATCCGCGGTTCCCGTTCCAGACGGCGAACACGGGCGGCTTTGCCACGGGGGGACGGGCGACGGCGGTGGTCACGGCAGAACTGCGATTCGTCGAAAACCTGCTGTCGAACACGGTAGTCGAAGGAACGGAACGACCGGTACTCCAGATCTCGCATGTACCGGTGCTGCCGGTGTCGGGCCTGGCCGAGGGCGATGGCGCGACCCTGACCTTGGTGGCGGTGGATGACGCCGCGGTGGGCGTGCCGACGCTGACGGTGGAGCAGGCGGTGAACGCACGCGGCGAAACGGTGGCGGTGGCCGACGTTCAACTGGTGGCGGTGAACCCGACGATTCCGGTGGAGGAAGGCGGAGCGGAACCGGCACCGGTCACCCGTCGCGTGACCCAATGGAAGCTCCGGATGAAGCAGGCGGGTCGGGTGCTGTTGAAAGGGACCGTGGCCGACAACGGCGGACGCACGGACGTGACCGAGTACGCGGTGGTGTTCGGTGGGACTCGACCGGTGCTGCAGGATCCGGGGGCGCAGGACACCTTTGGCTCGCGGGTGATCTTCAGCTGGCCGCCCGCGGGCGCGACGAACGTGCCGAGCCTGCTGCCGATCCGGGTCCGGTTCAACGAGCCGGTCCCGGCCGAATTCCTGGCGCCGGATCAGCTGGGCTGGATCGCCTTCGACGCCGGACATTTCCTGCGTCGGGTGGATGCCAGTTCGGACCGGCGCGAGATCACGCTGTGGTACGACGGCGACCGCCAGGGAGCGGTGCGGTTGACGTTGGGCGTGGGGATGACGGACCAGGCGGGGAACGAGTTTGACCAGGATGATCAGGAGACGGGCAACCAACCGTTCACGCTCGATTTCGAACAGTCCGGGGACGGGCTGGCCCTGCTGGGGGAGAGCCTCGATGGCGCGGGGGCGGTGTTGCTCGGGCGCTATGCCTACGTTCTGGATCGTCGGACCGGCAATGGTCGGCTGGTGGCGTTCGATCTGCAGAAGCCGGACGCGCCGGTCACGGTGTCGGCCCTGGAACTCGCCGATCGTCCGACGGCGCTCGCGCTGGTGCAGGGATATGAACTGCCGAAAGGGGTGAACGCCGGGACCGGCGCGTTCAACGGAAAGACGACCAACGATCTCATCGCGGTGTTCACCGGCAGTTCGACGCAGAACAAGCGGCTGCGCCTGGTGCGCGTCGCCAATGGACAGATGGTCTCCGGGCCGTCGCTCAGTCTGAATGGGGGCAACCTCACGGGCGGCGACGGGACCGGGGCGAACGAGACGCGGGCGGACCAATCGGTGACGGCCCCGCCGACGATGGTGGTGCAGGCCAAGTGGGATCCGCCGTTCCTGGGCTACTTCGAACTGGGTGCGGACGTGACCTCGGTGGTGCTGTTGAACCTGACGTCGTTCGACGTGGCGGCGAAGGCGGGCGGGCGACTGACGGCATTCCCATTGCGCGGCACGGTTGGGAACGACGCGAACGGGGACAACGATTATGCGGACGCCGGCGACCTGGCGCCGCTGCCGATGCGCGACGCGTTTCAACCGCCGGGCCTGGCGTTTTCCTTCGCGCCGGAAGATCCCCAAGAACGCATCCAGGACTTTGATTTCAGTTCGGGACTGGGCTTGGTGGTGACGGCGTGGCAACGGATCGGGACCAGCCCGGCGGCGGGTCTTCGCGTGGTGCTGGCGGCGACGAGCACCAATGATCTGGCGAATGCGGTGGTGACGTTTCCCGCGGAGTTCCAGTCCAAGCGCGTGACGCTTTTGCCGGCGCAGGAACTCCGTTCGCCTGACGCACCCCCGGGATCCGACGACGGGCTTCAGGTGCGCGACATCGCCCTGGTATCGCTGCTGCGCCTGGACGGCGGCAGCGGAGCGCTGGCCGTCGTGGATGTCACGGAACCCTTCGCGCCGGTGCTGCGCCAACTCGTTCCGCTGCCGGCGGGCGAGGGAGCGGCGCAGACCGTGCAACGGCGCGCCGACGGACTGCTGGCGGTGGCGACGGCGCAGAGCACGCTGCTGTTGGAAGCGCGGGATCTCCTGCTGCCGGCCAACGGCGACGAGCATCCGGCCTTCCGCGGTCGCCTTGATGGCGTGGGCAATGGCGTGCGTGCCTTCGTTGCCGACGTCAGCGGCATCAACGTCACCTACGGCGGCGGACGTCGTCAGGTCGTGGTGAGTGAGCCGCGCTTCACGGTGATGCGGTTCCCCAGCGTGTTTGATCCGAAGACGGTGGCGGAACAGCCGGCGGCGATTGCCGAAGGATTCCTCCGGCGCGGATCGGTGGTGCAGGTGATCGAACCGACCCTTCCGGGAACGGGCGCTCCCACGCTGGATCCCTCCCGCAATTACTACGTGCTGGTCGATGCGCCGGGAGGCGCGGCGGATGCGCAGGGACGTCTGAAGCTGGCGCTGGTGGCGGTGGATCGACAGGGACGGCCGCAGGTGGAAAAGGGCGGGACCCTGGTACCGGCGGTGGTGGGCGACTCGCAACTGGAGAGTGCGTTGCTGGTGCGTCGGGTGGTGGAAGTGATCGGCGTGGTGGTGAACTTCAAGAAGGCGGCGACCGAGACCGTGCCGACGGCGGTGCAACGCCTTGGATCACTTCTGCGCAACGGCCTGAATGTGGGCTTCCTGCTTTCCAAGCTGGGAGCCTT